>JAGHCP010000047.1 GCA_021160415.1 Desulfurococcales archaeon | reverse complement strand
TTTACTTTGCTCATTACTTCTTCCGACGGATATTGGATGACCTGACTATACCCTTCCATGAAGCACTTTATCAGTTCCTCCTTAACGCCGAAATGCGTGGCCTCAACAGACCTGATGAATAAGTGGATATCTGTCGCTACATCTTCTAATCTGTTACTGTACTTAGCGAGGCCGAAATCAATGATGTATGGGGTTGAACCTGAGAGCACCATGTTTGAAGTGGTTAAGTCTCCATGAATAATTCCTTTGTTATGCATCACCCCTACTTCCCTACCTACTTCCCTTAAAGCCCTACACACCTCAGCCCCCTCAGCAATTAAGTCCCTTAAGAGTTTACCCTCCACGCGCTCCATCACTAGAACTCCTTCCTCGGTGTCTACATAGAAAAGGGCGGGGACATGTAAGCCGGCCGTCCTCAAGTCACGCAGAATCTTGGCTTCAAGGGAAGTCCTCCTAACCCTCAAAACCCTGTCTAGAGCCTCAGCCCTATAGTCCTTCCTCCTTCTGACCTTGATGACCGCCTCCAACCCCAGAAACGATGCTTCGTAAAGCGCAGCCTCAGCACCTAAAGCCATCAGTAATTTAACCCTCAGCCCATCCAAGGGAGGTCCACCCCATCAAGCTTCCATCTCTGATTGACGTACGCCTCTTCAGGACTAACAGTTACGCCGTGCCTTAGGGCAAGAAGCCCTGTCCAAGCAATCATTGCACCGTTATCCACCGCGTATTTAGGGGGAACCACAGAGAGCTTAACCCCTCTACTCCTACACATAGCCTCAAACTTGCCTTTGAGCATCGGGCTTGCCGCTACGCCCCCCACTAAGAGAACCTCCTTCTTTCCGGTGTGAGCTAAACCCCTCTCAGCAACCTCAACAATTGATGAGTATGCGATCTCCACGGAAGTCAAGCAGATATCTTCCTTACTAACCCTCTTTGACGCAGCAAGTCTTAGAGCTGCTGTAAGAAGCCCCGAGAATGAGACATCCTGGCCCTTAACAATGTAGGGCAACTCCTCTATGAATTTACTGCCTTTCTCGGCACATAATTCTAAAACATGCCTGCCTTCAATAATATATGGAGGGGCGAGTCCTAACTCCCTAGCAAGCGTATCTATGAAGTTCCCTAAAGCGATGTCGAGCGTCTCGCCGAAAATTCTGTATCTCCCCTCAGCGTAAGCCGCTATTATCGTATTACCTCCTGAGAGGTAAACCACTAATGGATCATGAAATCCTGAGAAAAGCCTCCCTATCTCAATATGCGCCACCGCATGATTCACCGGTATTAACGGCTTCCTGAAATATGCTGCTAATGCCCTAGCGAATGTAGCACCAACCCTTAAGCAGGGTCCCAATCCAGGGCCGAGAGCTACCGCTATACCGTCAAGATCTTTAGGGGAAACTCCAGCAGCTCTCAGTGCTTCCCGTACTGCTTGAGGTCCGTGCGTTATGTGATGTAGGGAAGCCTCTTTAGGGTGTATCCCTCCCTTCTCAGGGACATATTTCCGCCTGACATCGGACAGTATGTAGGGCTCTGAGTCCTGAACCACGGAGGCACCGAAGGTGTGTGCAGAGGACTCAATTCCCAACACAATCATTCTGTTCAGTCCTGCGGCTTCCTCACATACTCGACGTATCCGCAGTAACCGCAGTGCCACCTCGGCACCGGGTGTTTATGGAACGCCATTACCCTCCCGCATTTGGGGCATACCTTGTTCTTGAGCCTTATCTTGCCCGTCGAGTAATCATATTCGTAGAGCTTGTGCCTCTCCGCCATTACTCACCCCTCTTCAGAATGTAGTCCGGTTCAAACAGCTTAAGCCGGTCTTCATTCTCATATATGTGGGCCTTGATTTTCGACCTACCCATCCCGTATTCGCTTTTAATGTACTTAATAACGACTAAGCTTTCATCTTTCCCGTAAATCTTGGCTATCGCTGAGCGCACAACCCCCCTTGAGGGAGTGCCTTTACCAACGTGGGTTACCACGCCTGAAATCTCAAGCCTCCCGATCACCTTGTTATGTCTCTCCTCTAAAACATGAAGGACTGAACCATCCTCCAACGACGCGGTCTTCAGCGACGCGGACTCCGTCACTCTCTACGCACCCCTCTAACGTACTTAAGACCTGCTTATAAATTTCCTCAGGCCCCAAGCCTAATAGCGTATTTGCCCTTCTTCTTTATGCCTAAGGACTTAGCTATCTTTGAGTTCTCAGGGTCCAACACTATTATGACGCCAGACCAATTCTCCGTGAAGGACTCATTGCCGCAGATCGGGCATTTAGTCACCTCGTGAGGAACTAGTGCTTTACATTTAGTGCATGCCTTGAAAGGAGCTTTCCTAGACCTTCTGGCCGACATTACCTAGCACCTTCCTTAATCTTACCCATGGTGGGCTGCTTGAGCGTCATACCCACCCTGATGTGGGTTGGGGGAGCTAGACTAACATTTACCACCCTGCCCCTCACAACATCTCCCCTGCCGTACGTAACCTTGGTTTCCTCACCTTGAAGCAACCCTCTGAGCTCATCATACTTTAGGCGATCATCCGTTATTTGAGAGATATGTGCGAAAGCATCTACGGGGCCCACGTTCACGAAAATACCTATTTTCTTCACGTCAACTATCTCGCCTTCAACGACCTCGTGCATCACAGGGTAATAGGTTAGCAGGTCAGCAACCGCTTTATGGTAGGTTGCCCCATCCCCGGGGATAATCGTGCCAACTGACTCGACTTTAACCTTCCAAATAGCTATTATTAGCCCTAAGTCAGGGTCCACTCTCCCCAGGTATTTATCTCTGAGTTGGTCGTATGCAATCCTCTCAAGCTCCTCACCGAATCTCTCAGGAGGTATTCGCACTATGTCCTCGATTGAGACGGCCCTAAACATTACCTTCAGCACCTACTACGTATGTGCTGTGCTTTATTTAAGTATTTTAACCGGTGGAGAATCTATGCATGCTTCTCCACCAGGTGAGGACCTTAATGCCTGCGTTCTTCAGACGGTTCCTCAACTCGGCGTCTAACGTTACCACAGCGAATTCTGGATTACTTGACACGTACTCCAGGATCGACTCATCCACGTTCTGGGAACGACCTTCGAATTCAATAACCTTAACACGCCCCAAAATCCCTGAGTCGAGAACCAGAGACGCCGCCCTACCTTTCCTGCTGCCCTTCTTCCCCGACAGCTTCTTAAGCTCATGTATGACTGGCTTTAGAGTGTAGAACTCTGCTCTCCCCCCGAATAACTCCTCTAACTCCTCTAAGGGGTTGATACCTTCGTAGAGAAGTAGGAAAACGTTCGTATCAAGTATTAACTTGATCTTCATCTTGGCCTATTGACCTATGATTCACTTGATTCACTCAACTACCTTGCCCCACCCTACTAGCCTCCATCTCCCCAGAACCTGCCTACTTATTGCTACCCTCATACCTCCCCAAACGACTGTGGGTCTCCTCAACGCTATTTCTGCCTCCTCTTTCCCTAGCTTCGTAACCATCCCGAGAGTCACTGCCGCACCAACCGTGATCATGAGTCTCTCGCCCTTGGATAGAGGGGCAACCTTCAGGAGTTCCTTAGTGCCGAGAACTCTCTCAAGCAGCTTGTATTCAACCCGTATGTTTCTTACGGGGTCTGGAACCGTGCCTGCCTTACCCAGAACGTTCCCCACCAGCCTATCGGACTTCGTTATGGAGGGGTCAAGCTCCGTCCCCAACGCCACTAAACCGCCAGGCCTTGCCTCATCATACTCACGTGCCCCAAACCTTATGCTTACGACTCGAGTGATTAACGGCACGTATTCTTCCTTCATCCCGCTACGGATTCTGAGACCTGGCTTTATCTCCACCTCATCACCTACTTTAAGCCTCCCTCTGAGAAGCGATCCACCCACCACGCCACCCACTAGGTTTTCTGGGGTTGTTCCCGGCCTGTTGACCTCGAAGGATCTAACTACAAACATCATTGGAGGGGAGTTGAGGTCTCTTTCGGGGGTAGGGATTAACTTCTCTACGGCGGTAACTACTGCATCTATGTTGACCTTGTGGAGGGCGCTCACGGGGATTATTGGGGCGTTCTCCGCCCACGTACCTTTCAGGAAATTCCTTATCTGCTCGTAGTTACGGATAGCTTCCTCCTTACTGACCACGTCGACCTTATTCTGAACCACTACTAGGTTCTTCACCCCTATGATACCTAGGGCGGCGAAGTGTTCTCTCGTCTGCGGCTGAGGGCATGGCTCATTCGCAGCAACGACCAGAATAGCGCCGTCCATCAGCGCAGCGCCTGAGAGCATCGTAGCCATTAATACTTCATGTCCGGGCGCATCAACGTAGGAAACGCTTCGACGGTACTTCGCACCTTCACAGGTCGGCTCTGTTCTGTACTTATCAGGTTCAGGAAGACCCGGGCATTCATAGATATCCCCATCAGCGTAACCTAGCTTTATGGTCATGGCTCTCTTAAGTTCCTCCGAGTGCTTAGCTGTCCATATACCTGTGAGTGCCTGCACAAGCGTTGTTTTCCCGTGATCCACGTGCCCGACGACGCCTATGTTGACTTCAGGTTGCCTCTTCTCACTCACTCCCACTGCTGCCCCCCTGGAACTCCTCTTTGCTGAACCTGTCTATGAACCTCACCTCTTTCACGCCCTCTATCCATTTGAGGATGTCCTTAGCTACTAAGTACTTCAGAATGTTAACCCCGTCAGCCACCCTCATGTCTTTGGGGAGCTCAACCTCCACCGAGCCAGCGTCCTCGTCCTGACTCACCTTGATTTCATCTGTGTTGACTTTCTTGACCCTCCTCTTTATGAGGTGCTTCACCTTCTCAACGAGGTCTTCAAGCTTCTTAACAATCTTGAATTTGAAGAGCAGTGTTTTCCCTGCCAACGGGTGGTTGAAGTCCACCGTTACTCTTCCACCACCTACAGCGACTATCCTGCCCGTTGCGTTACCTATGGTTACCTCCTTACCTACCTCGGGAACCACGTTGTTCTTCAGGAAAACTTTACGTGAGAAAACCTTCACCTTTGAAGGGTCTCTTTCACCGTAACCTTTGTTTGGAGGTATCTCGACCTCGTACTCCTTCCCTACCTCCTCAGCGTTCTTAACAGCTTCCTCAATACCTTTGACGTACCTTCCCTCACCAACTATGAAGAGCTCTGGTGAGTACTCCCTTCCCTCATCGTATTTTTTGTATAGCTTAGCAA
>JAGHCP010000077.1 GCA_021160415.1 Desulfurococcales archaeon | reverse complement strand
GGCTTCCTTGGCGCGACCGCCCTGGTCATTGGGTTCGCCTCGGTCCCCTATCGAGGCGAACCCAATGACCAGGGCGGTCGCGCCAAGGAAGCCTAGGTAAGGCCCTAGGATCGACCTACTGCCTTCGTAGGTCCAGTCCGCGAACAGCGATACCGTGCCTAAAGCTATGAAGGCGGTGAAGGCCTTCCTGCTGAAACCCCTCACCTCAACACACCTTCCGAGCGGTAAGCCCTGTGAAGTATGTTGGGATGCGGGAGATATTAAGTTACCTTGAGGATGTGGGGAAAGCACTCTAGTTCCTGACTTCCCGACCTCACCCCTCGTTTGAGGACTCAACGATCTTCCTAACCATCACGCACTTCTTAGCGACCCTGAGCTTCGGGTAGTCCGGAGGCACCACGACGGTGTCACAGAGCACTATCTTTGCGACCCTCTCCTCGAACAGCTGGTAAGGCACGTCCCTGAAGACTAGCCTCCTAACGTTCCTGAACTCAACAGGCCTCTCAACGGATGCGAGGTCCTTGGAGGATACTTCCAGCTCATCAACCCCTGAAACGACCTCAACACCTTCCACGGGCTTCGCTACCTCTTTGCAGCCCTCCACGAACTGCCTGCCTACATCGGCCGCCTTACCCGTAGCTGCGAGGAGGAACTTCATGGCCTCATTGAACAGCTCCCCGACGGTTCTCCCCGTCTCCCTAGCGAGCAGGGTTATGCGCTCGTACAGCTCATCGTCTAAGCCTCTAATGCTCTTCACACCTGACCTACTCCTTTTCTCCTCATCCATTGCTCATCAAGTAATACTTGTTTACAAGTAATATAAGTATTACTAAAGAACCACAACGTTATAAAGCCTTAACGGGATAGGGTTTTGAAGCGTCTTGAGCTTAGTACCGGTGAGCGAGGAGTACGTGCCTAGGCCTAGGAGACCTGTAGTGACTTACTTCCTCATAGCCCTGAACGTCGCTGTCTACGTTATGAGCAGCTACAGAGGCTTCTTCATATCCACAGGCGATTGGTGGGTTAAGGAGTTCGCGCTGGTACCTGCCTTACTCATAGACCCTGCCCAGCTTTACAGACTGCTCACGAGCATGTTCCTCCACGCTAACTTCCTACACATACTCTTCAACATGTACTTCCTCTACTTCTTCGGTAAGGACGTGGAAGAAGCTGTGGGCGGGCTGAGATACATAATCCTTTACTTCATTTCGGGGTTGGCAGCGACGGCTTTCCACGTCGCCTACACACCGATAATGGGTTTCGATAACTTAACGGTTCCTGCTTTAGGTGCTTCCGGGGCGATCAGCGGCGTGCTGGGGGCTTACCTCCTCCTGTACCCCAAGAGGAGGTTAACGATGTGCTGGTTCATGTGGCTCCTCCCCTTCTGCTTCACGATGAGTGCGGAGACCTACCTCATCTTCTGGTTCGCGCTCCAGCTAATCTACGGCTTCGGCAGCTTGGGGACCGTCGCGTTCTTCGCCCACGCAGGGGGGTTCGTCACAGGGTTGGCTCTCCTGAAGGTCCTCGGTAGGAGGGCTCCTTACCAACCACCTCAGCCCTATACCTTCCCCTTCAGGCCTTACGGCTACTTCCCATACTACCTAACCCATCCCAGGGCTTTCATAAGGGAATTCACCCTCGACAGGTGGGCTAAGGTCATCCTCATAGCGCTTCTCGCCGTGCTTCTGGTGGGCGCCGGGTACTCAACCGCTTACGCATACAGCAACTCGGGCGGCATGTACCTCTACACGATAGCCGCGTCCTACTCGAACAGCTACCCACAGCCGGACGTCGGCGCCTACATTCCAGGGAAGGGCTTAATCATAACCCCCGCATCCGAGGCTGCGAGAGTCACGCTGAACAGGCTCTACTGGGCAGGGTTGCTGAGGGGTGAGTCGGGGGAGACCCTGCACGGAGTCACGGTAAGTAAGGTCGTGACAGCCCCTATAGGCGGGGTCCCTGTGCAAGTCACATTCAAGGGTGACTTAACTTACGACGGTAGGGGGGTGCTGATAAGCGCTTCAGGGAAGCTCATCACCGACGTCCTCGTCGAGAACCCCTACACTGGCGAGGTAGGTGTAATTAAAGGGAGAACGATCTACTTAAGGATGGGGCTTGTTGAAGGCTCCCTTAACATGATGGGGTCCTTAATACTTCCCTCCGCCGTAGCCGCCTTAGTGATGACGTCGCTCGCCATGATTGCTGTCATCATGACGCCTGCCACCTACATACCTCCGCGGCCTGCCTTCAGACGCTACGGAGGGTGGATGTAGAGGTCAAAGGAGATAAGGTTTGACGCATCTAAAAATTCGGTGTCAGGTTAGATGGAGAGTAGCTTGGTTTTCGGCCCCGTGCCCTCCAGGAGGCTCGGGAGGAGCTTAGGCGTCAACAACATACCTCCGAAGACATGCACCTACTCCTGCGTCTACTGCCAGTTAGGGAATACCTTAACCATGACTGTCGAGAGGAGGGCTTTCTACAGGCCTGAGGAGATAGTTGAGGCTGTCTCGAAGCACGCGGGGAAGGTCCTCCAGCTCGGCGGAAGGATTGACTACGTTACGTTCGTCCCTGACGGAGAGCCCACGCTTGACATTAACTTAGGGGAGGAGATCGCCGGCATCAAGGCTCTGGGCTTCCGCGTAGCCGTCATAACTAACTCGTCCTTGATCTGGTTGGATGATGTGAGGGACGCACTCCTCCAGGCCGACTGGGTGTCCCTCAAGGTGGACGCAGTCGACGAGCATGTCTGGAGAAGGGTGGACAGGCCGCACAAGTCCCTTAAGCTGGGGTCGATCCTCGAAGGAATTCAGGAATTCAGCAGGTCCTTCAAGGGCTTCCTAGCTACTGAAACGATGCTTGTTTCACGCGTTAACGACGACACCAACTCAATCTGTGAG
>JAGHCP010000004.1 GCA_021160415.1 Desulfurococcales archaeon | reverse complement strand
GCGAAATCCCCGGGCTCCGGCCTCAGGATGTGGGGGGCGAGTGCAGCGCTTTCCTCCTGAATGATGAACTTACCTGTCTTGAACGAGTCGGATGCGTCGAAATTGAATGGCCCGTCAAACCGGATAACGGCAGGCAAAACCTTCGAGATCTCTATACCCCCCACACCTGAATCCGTTAATTCTCGAACAACCTCTTCAACTCTCCCTTTGTACGTGACCCGTATGCTTATCTTGGGCTTCCGGTTAAGTGCCTCGAAGTACTTAGCCGCCTCCGCCTCACCAACCAAGCTAATTATTCTCCCTATATACCACGCTGGGAGCAAGTACTTCAGCTCAAGCTCCTCCTCCCTACTCCTGGGCTTAGGCCTGAATTTCCTCAAGGTCCATGAAATATCGAAGAACCACATACCTACGTAGGGGTGACTTCTGCGTGACAGCATTGAGGAGACCCTTCTACGCACTTGGTAGGGGTCGTCAAAACCAACCCACCTCCTGCTGAAGACCTCTAACTCTGTGAACACTCTTAAGGCCGCCCGAAGATGCGAGTCAAGGAGTAAGACGTTTCTAACGCCTGTCGCTTCCATCAAAACCTTGTCAAGAACCCCCAGTCTTTTCATAACGCGGTAGAAAATGGAGGTTAGGAGGGGATCTTTTTTCGTGCCTGAATACCCGTATTTCTGAAACACATCCCTCTTAGCCTGCTGCGAGGGCTTAACTTCCTCAGCAGCCTTAACAGCGATTATCAGGACTAGCACGTCGCGCCAGGTAAGCAACGCTTTCTCTTTCCTCAACACTTATCACCAAGCACCTGTGTATGTGGGGTTACGCGCATCTTTTAACTTTTTAAACAGATCATCACGTGAATAGAGCTAAGTGGTGCACCCGATGAGGATAAGGAAAGAGTACCATCTCCTGGCAGTGCTCGTAATCGTTGCTGCTGCGGTCAGATTAGTGGTCGCCCCTTACTCCTCAGGCTCGGATATCCCACAGTTCGAGGGGTTTGCCAACACGTTCCTCAGGCATGGTGCGTGTTTCTACCTTTACGCATCAGGCGCTCAATACAGGCTCGAGGGGTGGCCCTATAACTGGCCATACCCGTACGGGCCTGTGTGGATCTACGTTCTCGCAGCTTTGAAGCCCTTAGTTAAGGCTGAGGTTAAGGCCTTCTACGTAGGTAGTCACTACTACGTTTACGTACCTGTTGAGTGGGTATGTGCCGTTAAGTCCGTTCTAATACTCGGTGATCTCCTACTCGGCCTCCTAATCTACTACATCGTTAAGGCTAGAAAAGGGTGGAAAGCAGCTGCTGTTGCATCGGCTATCTACCTATTCAGCCCTGTCTCGATTTACGAGTCAGCAATCTACGGGATGTTCGACCAGGTAGTGGCTTTATTTTTGACGGCGTCGCTGTACTTCTTCCTCACAGAGAAGGGGAAGGCGTCCGGTTTTCTCTCAGCCATCTCCGTACTGACCAAGCAAGTCGCGGCTCCAGCAGTGATTCCAGAGTTAATTAACTCCTTAAGGGGAAGAAAGATGATTCACTTTATGCTGGGGTTCGCTTCAGCTGTTCTGTTAGTTTACTTCCCAATTGCTCTGATGTGTCCTGCGTCCCTGTGGAATGCGTTAACAGCTTTTTGGGCTACAGCTAAACCCAGCTACACCTATCCCATCCCCTACAGCTTTAACGGGGTTTCAGCTTTAGCGACGTACCTCCACGAAATCACTCGAGAGGATTTCACCTACCTCCTGCAGTATTGGTTTGTTCCATACATATCGTTGCAGGTGTGGATAATTTTCAGACTACTTAAGGGGTGGGACCCGGTGAAGGCGATGTACGCATCATATGCTGCTTTCTTGGCCACTTATTGGAGAGTCAATTACCAGTACTTCGTGACCCTCACAGCGTTAGCGGTTGTTGCCCTTTACCTGAGCAGGAGTTTGACCTTGAAGGAGGAGGTATTGATTATTTATTCCTCCATAATCATACCTGCGATTTGGGTCTTCATTTACCCCATCGCTTGGTGGTTCCACGTACATATTCAACACCCAAACACATTCGTGGTCTCCTTAATGGAGTCTATCACTCTACACGTCTTCGAACCTCGATTCTATGTAGCTTACTCCCTCACCCTCACAACGTTTTTGTATATGTCAGTGATAGTGCTCCTCTTAACACGTAAATGCCTTAAATAACAATGCCGTCTTTAACGTGAAACAATTCTTATACCCTTCCCTTAAGAAATAGCAAGGAGCATTATGTAGCGCCTTGAAAGTCGATGAAAAGGGTGGTGAAGTTGTCGAGAGGGGATGGTAAAATAATTTTCGGTGTTGAAACGCTCGACGAGGTTTTCCCTGACGTCCTTATTCCAGGAACCATGATGCTTATCGCGGGGCATCCCGGAGCAGGGAAAACAACTTTCGCCTCATCTATGTGCTACAAGAACGCTTCTAGAGGTATACCCTGCCTATACATATCCTTCATAGAGGACAAGGATAAATTCATGAACTTCATGGGCAGGTTAGGGTTCGACTTCCGTGAGCTTGAGGCGGAAGGGCTCTTCAAGTATTTAAGGCTCCCTATACTTACTGAGGGTTCAGGCCTAGCGGATTTATCATCAATGATCTACGAAGAAGCTGTCAGAGGTAAGTACAGACTCGTAGTTGTGGATAGCATAACTTCCATAATATCTATCTTTTCTAGGGGATCTTCAGGCCTCAGGGCTGTTCTCCAGAACTTCCTGGGGACCCTCGCAAAAGCCATTAAGGGAGTTATGGTCACAATAGCTGAGCTACCCTACACCGCGGTCAAACTCCCTATTGAGGACGCGGAGTTCGTCGCCGATATAGTGATAATGATGAGGCACAGGGTCGAGAAATCAAAGCTCGTCAGGATTATGGAGATCAGGAAGGTCAGGGGGTCACCTCTCCACGTGGCCGAGATGCCCTTCACAATAAGGAAGGGTGAAGGCATAAGGGTTTTCCTTCCTCCAGTGTTTGAAGGCGCGGAAGGTTTAGACCTGAACCTGACCTTGACCCCTCCATGCAGAATTCTTGACAAGGCGCTGAAAGGACATGTTCAGAGAGGAATGATTACATCCGTAATAATCCCTGTAAAAGCTAGGGGTATTCCCTTGTCATTTATTCCATTTATAAGGACAGTTATTGATGAGGGCTTGAGAGCTTCCTTCATAAGCTTTAAGTACGTAGTTGATGAGGCCCTCCATTACTTCATGGAGGAGCTGGAGTATTTAGGTCTAGATCAAATAATTCCAGCCGTTAAGGCTAGTGTCGTGAGTTATAAGGCATTTAATCCGACAGGATACAGCTTGGAGGAGCTCACCCATCAACTAATTGACCTAATCAGGGAGTCCCAGCCCGACATCCTACTTCTCGACGGTGTTGACATGTTCTTCACTTTATTTGAGGACAAGCTCAAGTCCTTCGCGTATTTATTCAACGTGCTCCAATACTGTAAGTCTAGCAACGTATGGGCGATTATGATTTACTCTGATGTCGACCCTCACATAACCTCACTTCTCAGGAACATATCTGATTTCGTGATTGAGGAAAGGTATAGCGAACCTAGCGGGAAGTTCTCAGGGGAGCTTAGACCCTACGACATAGTTTGGAAGGTAGGAAGCAGGCCATACGTGATCGACTTCGATACGGCTATGGAATGCATCAGGGAGGCCTTCAAGGAGGTTGGTGAGGAGTAGTGAAGATTCCTGAAACACTGAAAGGCAGAGTGAGGAGGGCTGAAGAGATATTCAGGAAGGAATTCATAGGCGCGTTCATGGCTTTAAACTCAGCCACCACAGCTATGTTCGGAAAGCCGTTCTACCACATCCTGATCATGAACCCTGAAAGCGTAATGAAGCTCCTGAGGGAGTACACTATGGACGACGAGGTCGCCATAACCTTACTGCTTAAGTCGATGCTTAAGGGTTTAGTAGAGGACCCTGACGCTCTTCAGGACGCTGTTGAGGCCTTAAGAAATGACGAGTACGATAAGTTCAAGAAACTTATAGGTGCTGATTAGGCCTTTGCAATATTCCTTAGAAGGATGAGGGCCTCCCTACTGTTCTGGAGCATCCCGTGGTCGTTATTGAAAAACACGTAAGCAGCGTCACCTCCTAAACGGATAATTCTTTCACAGATCTCGTGGAGCTCTTCTGTGCTGTAGAGATGCGAGTACCAAGCGCTTCTCCCATGCAGCCTTAGATAAGTGTAAGGGCCCGACCTCCCCAGGAATGTGGTTTGAGGGGAGTCCACGCTGACGTACGTGATTTGAAGGCCACGCAGTCTATCAACCCACTCTTCCCTGAACCACTCGAGCGATCTGAACTCCACAGCTAATCTCCACCCCAGATCTACGCGATCTGAGAACCTCTCTAAGTTCTGCAGGAAGTGCGTTGTTGGTTTAACCCTCGGAGGTAGTTGAGCTAAGTAAAAATCGATGTAGGGATCAAGGGGCTCCATTCTCTGAAGGAATCTCCCCATTATTTCAAAGGATGATTCTCCTAATACCCTCCTATGCGTTATTGATCTATGGATTTTAACAGCCCACCTGAGCCTCGAGCTCTCTGATTTCCTGGCCCAGGATTTCACTTGGTTAGGGTAGGGGAACCTATAGAAGCTTGCGTTAAGTTCGACTGCATTCAGTCCCGAGAAACGTATATACCAGTCAAGCCCATCAGGGTTCCAGAAATATGCCCACCCACTCGTACCTACATAGATGTCCATCGGCATTTTACCTGATTAGGAGCAGGCTTCACTCTGCTCGATCTCGATAATTTTCTCAAGTATGCATTTAAGCTTACTTAATTCATCAAGGATTTCATCCAACCTCTCGGAGTACCTCGCATCGTCTGTTTCATCCCTGATTTCCCTCAACCTAACCATTAAGGGGAGAACCATAGCGTTAAGGAGCTCCATAGGCTGCTTTATGAAGTTCCTGTAGAACATTGGCTTAGCTACATAGTACTTGGTTCTTCCATCCTTCCTTGAGAGCTCAACAAAATACCTGTCCTTGAGGTGTTTCAATGAGTACGAAATCGATGAAGGACTGAGGCCTGTGAGTTCCGAAAGTTCGTTCATGTTTAACTCCTCCTTAGGGCTTAGCAATAGATACGCGTATACTAAACTATCCCTATAAGACAAACCCCACCTCGTGAGCAAGTTAACAACTATTGAGATAGCTCTCTCATCAACCTGGGAATGATCTCTTCTTTTAGCCATCTTTTTATCCACTCAGATATTTTGATGACTAGGTATTTATTATTAACTTTACAGAAAAATCTTCACCACGTGAATTTTTTAACTACTTCAGCACCCGGCTAGGGTTTAAATATGTGGGAGACCTGTAGTTACATGGGAGTCGTCATCGGAGAGGAAATGTTTAGGCGTTATCTAAGCATTTTCAGCAGAAGTAACCGAACACATTACGTTCCTGAAGTAATTGTTGAAGCTTCAGGGAGTAAAGTTAGGTCGGCCTCCGGAAAATATTTTCTGGATCTCTCAAGCAGCGGAGCAACTATGATTGTGGGTTACAATCATCCTAAAGTTGTTGAGGCGGTGTGCAGTCAAGCGAGGAGAGTACTGCACTACACATACATGTACGGGATGAACTTCCCCGCACTTGAGTTAGGTGAGAAGCTACTTGAAATCACTGGGGTTGAAGATGGGAAAATTCTTTACGGTTTAAGCGGGTCGGATGCTTCCGAGTCCGCATTGATGCTTGTCAAGGCATGGAGTGGAAACGACTTAATAGTTTCCTTTGAGGGTGACTTTCATGGTGTATTTGACCTAAGCGCTTCATCTTCCTGCATTGATCTTGAGAGGCAGGTTTGCGAAGCCGTTAACTGTGGGAAGGCGGTAGCGTGCCTTCCCTACCCGGATCCTTACAGATGCCCTTTCGGTGATGTGGATGACTGTGGACGGGAAGCTGTTAAGTTCATGAAAGCGTTTGTAGATGAATTGGTGGAGAAGAGGGTTCAACCAGCAGCATTCATAGTGGAGCCTCTCCAAGGCGATTCCGGGATTGTGGTGCCTAGTGAGGGATTCTTGAGGGAGGTTAAGAAACAAGCTGAAAGGGTCAATGCACCGGTTATAGTTGATGAAATTCAAACAGGGTTGGGTAGGACAGGAAAGTGGTTTGCGTATCAGTATGACGGCATTGAGCCCGACCTTGTCCTTTTAGGAAAACCTTTGGGAGGCGGCCTCCCATTGAGTGCCGTGGTCGGCAAGGCGGAGATCATGGATTCTCTGCCCACGATGTCCCTAGCCTTCACATTGAGTGGGAACCCCGTGGCTTGCTCTGCGGGCTTAGCGACAATCCGAGTTATTGAGGAGGAAGGACTTGTTGAGAGAGCTGCTTACCTAGGTTATAAAGCACTTAAAGAACTTAGGGATTTCGCACGAAAACACCCCCTCGTAGGGGATGTTAGAGGTAAGGGCTTAATGATTGGAGTTGATCTGGTTAAGGATCCTGAAACTAAGGAGCGAGCTGTGGATGAAGCCAAGAAAGTTGTTTATAGAGCCTACCAACTGGGTGTCCTAGTTCTTTCGGTTAATGGTAACGTATTGAGAATCCAGCCACCGATAAACATCTCTGAGGAACTTCTGATGGAGGGGATCAACATTCTTGAGCAGGCCATTGAGGACGTGGAGAACGGCGCAGTAGGGGATGAGGCCCTTAAAGTGGTGGTAGGTTGGTAGTTAGGGTTAAGCGTATTTTTCCCTTAAGCAGTCTCTATATTGAGAGATCATGGAAATCAAATACATACTCGTTTTCTTACTGGTGCTAATTGGTTTAGCAATAGCGTTTGTATACTTAGGTACTCCTTCAGAGCGACCCCATACCACAGTAACTCCGTCATCAACTACCCCTGCATTCCCGGCTTCCACACCATTAACGGCAACCAAGTCTCCATTAGTCCCTGAGTGGAGGGTAGTGAAGATAGTTGTGAACGGCTCAGCGATGGTTTTCAAGGAAAGCATTCACTACGGCGGTGTCAACACAGGCAATGCCTGCACTCGGATTTTACCGCGTATAGAGCCATCACTCCTTCAAGAAATTAATGAGAAATACCTTAGAGGCATTTCACACAGCACTGTAAGTATTGAGTGCCTCCCTAACGGCTCAGTCGAGGTAGGTTTCCGCGTCTACAATAAGGTCTGGGTCAGCGATGGTCAACAGTACGCAGACTTTCTCTGGTTTCTAACCCCTAATAGCCTCGATCTCATTGAGAACCATTTCACCGAGTTGAGGAACGGCCTCAGATGGTCAGGCACGTTAGAGGGTGTTCCCACTTTAATAGAAATTGACCTTCCTACTCAGGATGTGCCCTATAGGGCGTGGGGGCAACCAGTAGGCCATTGTCACGGACATGCCTGGTGGCCGCTAATGAACAGCTCCTCTAAGTGAAGGAGATCCATTCCCCATCACTAGGTATGTAGAGCTTGAAGGTGTATCGAGCCTTAATCTCTTCTGCCTCCTCCCTCAAGCCTGAGTTAAAGAATTCGTCGATGTGGTACAGAATTAACGCTTGAGAGCTAAGGCGCTCGGCAGCATGGGCTGCGTCGAAGTTTGTTGAGTGACCGTACGTCCTGCAGACCTCCGAATGTTCCTCATCACATGTTGCCTCGTGAACAAGTACTTCAACGCCATTCAGTCCTTGGAGTAGGGTTTCGCACGGCTCAGCTGTGTCGCCGGAAAAACCGACTTTAACCCCTTCACTAGTCATTACTGCTAACCCGTACGCATCGCTTATTCGGTGACATGCTTCATAAGGGACCAGTTTAAGCTGACCCACCGAAAATTCCTTCAAGGGTCTGACTTCCTTCACGGTGAATCTGAAGTCAAGGCCTGTAAATAGGTGCGGTCCAGACACCTTAATGAACTCCTCTAGGCCAGGCGGACCTATTATCAGTAGTTCTTT
>JAGHCP010000016.1 GCA_021160415.1 Desulfurococcales archaeon | reverse complement strand
GAGAACTGCTACCGTAGTTAATAATAAGGCGTTATGCAGTGGGTCGTCCATGTGGAGTGTTAGTATTGCTGATTCTCTCAAGTTCCAAACTACGTATGCTGATATGATCTCATGGCCAGGGAAAGAGAGGATGCTACACCCTTCGCGTTCGTCCTTACGGACGTTGTTCTGATAGAGTGCCTTACCTATGTCGTGGAGTGCACCAGCCGTAACCATAGCCTCAGTAACAGCTTCCATAGGCAACTCGGAAAGCTTGGATAGGTGCGCTAATGCCTTACCGCCCTGCCCTTCCCTGATAACTTTGGCTGTGTTCACAAGGTGATCCCTTAATCTCTCCTTAATTATTTCCCTGCCATCACATTCCTTAAGAAATGCGTAAAGCTCACAAGAACTCAAGTCCAACACCCTCCACGTACCTAGCTGAAGTGATGAATGCTTCAACCCCGTTAAGGGTCTGGAACTCGGTCAGCTTCCGAGCCGCCCACACAACGCTTACTTGGTCGCAAAGCCTTATTCTTCTGCATGCACCTAGCAACTCATTAAACATTTGCAGGGATTTCAGCTCTACTATCCTGTGATCACTCATTATGGCTTCCTTTATCTTTCCCTCAGTAAGCATCCTACATAGCTCTATGGCTGAGACTGGAACAGCGCACTCCTTAAGCACCTCTCTGATGTTATCAGTCAAGAGGTTTTCAGGCACTACTGAGGTTAGTGAGGCGTCCCGTATGAATGACCCTCCGAGGTCACGAAGGAGCTCTGCAGCCCTCCTACTTCCTGAGTCAAAGTCCATGAGGATGTCAGATAGGTGATGATGTAGGTTTAAGGGAACCTCCTTCATTCCACACTCCACACTTTGGAAGGCTTCTAAATACCCAACCCCCTTAACTACTTCAGGTAGTTCAGGAAGGTGAAGGTTAATATCCCTAGCATTTCTCAGGAATTCAAGAAGGGACTTAACCTCCTCGAAGCGGTAAACCTTGTAGAGAGGGTCTTTAGGACATCCTGACTTCCTAGGGTTTCCGTTCACGTCTGCAGTCCACCAGATTAATGCTTCCCCCTCGACCTCATCCTCCCTGCGCAGGAATCTCCCGAACCTCTGAACAAGTGCAGTTGGAGCCGAGATATCCGTTACGAGGATGTTAGATGTGATGTCAACTCCAGCCTCAACGGACTGAGTAGCTACCACTACATAACCCCCGCCAGCGTTCTGTAGAGATGTCAACCTACATGAAACCATCTCTTTATCTTTTCCCGTAAGTTTTGAGTGGATTAGGAAGTGCTGCAGGTGTGTCACTGCTGGATGTTCTGAAATTAATTTGAAAGTCCTCACAGCCTCCTTAACAGTGTTGAACACCATTAGAACCTTAGCATTGTTTAGACCCACATCAGAAATCTTCTTAGCAACCCAGTCAATCAATTTCCGCTCCTCACCTTCCTTAATCGGGAGGTAAGTCATACTGTACCTCTTTTGAACCCTCCCTCTGATGAATGGATCATTGATTCCCGCCTGCCTCACATGCTCCGTGAATTTGAAGACCTTCACTTTCTTCCCCCCTCTCACATCTGGTGGAAGGGATCTCTCTAGGAGGGCATCAGTGACTGTGGCGCTCATCAGGACTAGATGCGTCCCGAACTCAACAGCCGCCTCCGCTAGGAAGCGTATGAAGCCCAATCCCTTACCTGATTCTCCAAGGAGGTGAACCTCATCAACTACGATGTTTGATGAGAGGGATGAAGCCCAAGAGAAGATGTAGTGGCCTAATGATTCTCTAGAAGTCCAAGAAGTTAAAGCCTTCGAGACCTTACTCAGGTCTTCGGGCGGTACACCAGCAACCATCATGGAAAGCATGTCCACAGTGGTCAGCGTTACTGGCTTAACCAAGTACTTCGAGTTAAAGTAGTTCATGTACCTAGCCTCAACAACTTCTCCATCCACGCCGAGCTTTTCCCTAACCTTAAGGGCTTCGAAGACTTCCTTGAACTTCCTGAGCTGGTCTTCAAGCAATGCACGGAGCGGGTAAGCAATAACCGCCTTAAACTCCTCCTCAATACTGTACTTAGCTATGCTCATAGATAGTGCTGTCTTACCGTACCCTGTAGGGGCATCCACAATGAAGATATTAACATCGCTCCACTCCTCACTCATCTTCTCAACTACTTTATCTATGAAGGGCCTCCCATGGAACCCCAGCGCATTCAGAACCTCCCTGTAGTGAGTAGAGAGTGTCATATCAGTGAGCCCGCCAATGCCCTGTAGATCTTAACCTTCTTCATCTCCTGAGGATCTCCCTGAGCTTCCAAAATCTTAGCTGCCTCCTCCAAGCTCTTGACGTAGTTGTAAAGTGCTTCAGCATCATTCAACGCCGCGAATCTGTAAAGGTTGTCAATAGCTTTCAATATCTCGTCATTCTCATCACAGGGCTTAACGCCCTTGAGGCCAGTCCCTTTCTGCACGAGCTTAACTATGCATTTAATAATGGGGGAGTCCGCAGTAACGTGCTTAGATAGCTTCGGCAGTAACTCAGAGAACTTTCCATTCCTATACGCTGTGATGGTTAGCGGGATCTCTGCGTATACTTTGTAGGTGTTACCTTCTACGTGGAGACGCACCACTTTAAGATCCAGTCTGTCGAGGTTCGTTCTGCGCAAGGCATTCATCAAATCAACATCGAGAATAGCTCTCGCAAGAAGGGCATGTCGAATAAATGCAAGAGGCAATACCTCTCCGATTCTATCTATTCCCACGTCTCGGGCAGTGAGGTAACGCTTTACGACTTCCTTAGGGCTTAACCCCTTTATGTATGCATACAAGGCCTCCGTTATTTTGTGGGGTTCGATAAAGAGGAATACATAGGCATCACCAACCCTACCTACGTAGCCTTCATAGAGTCCTAGGAGGGCTATGAGGGAGGTCCAGAAAGACATCTGGAACCCTACATTAGGGCCGGCCCCTCTTAACTCACTTACCAAGTACGCTGTGTACCGGTCTATTGACTTGAAGAGGGAGAACTTGAGAGGCTTCTTTGATGGGTTTCCCACGGTTAATGATCCTTTAACCACGCTTAGCATGAGACTAACGTCATTCTTAGGTATTAGGGTGGATGGGTTATCTTCCGCAGCTTTAGCTAAGGCCTTCAGGAACTCCTCATATCTGAGCTTCTTATTTGGGTCGGCAGGGGGCTCCATGCCGATTCCTTTGAAAATACCTTCAACACCGCTCTTGTCGTTCTTTCCAGTAGTGGGGAGCTCCAACCCCTTACCTATTCTGACCTTCCTGCCATTAATGTCCACTTCCTTAGGGAGTTTTTCTTTAACGTCGAGGAACGCCTTAACGAAGGCGTCATCATCCAACTCCAAGACACCGTTACGTATGTTCGCTGAGGAAGAGGAAGCTACCAGCTTGGCCAAACCCTCATACATCACGGTGCTGAGGAATGAGCCATCAGGAGGTAACCCGATCTTAATCCTCAACAATTCCTCACCCCTATAACTACCTCGTCCCCCACCCTTAATGGGATCCCGCAACTGGAAACTTTGACTCTAGCTGATGGGGTTTCGAACGGATTCTTTACGTAGGGCACCGCATATGTTAAGGTTTTACCCGCCACATAGCTGACGGAGGACGGATCCATAGAGTAGGGATCGGAGTATGCTTCGAAGACCCAGTCACTACCACTAATGAAGAAGACTTTCTCCACTACATTCACAGGGAAGGAGAACCTCGTCACTACATCATCGGAACTGATCTGGGATGCATTGTAGGTTGAGACCTGCGTCACTGACACGACTCCTTCCTTCGTGCCTAACCTATGGATTCTCCATATATGCTGAGGTGAGATCATAACGTGTTGACGGCTTTCCCTGATCTCCGGAGGTTCCTTCCACACAATGACGATACGGAGCTTTGGAGGTTCATCATTCATGATGGGCGAAGCAATTGTTTTCCCTCTGGAGGGTGCGTCGAAGGAACCCCCCAGATCCAATGGGTGAGGGTACTGGAAAGTTTTCTTACCTAACTTCTTAGAGGTCTTTGTGGATACCATGAGTATCCTATTAACGTCTTTGTGTCGCACAGGAATGTAGTTGAGCGGACGCATATTTATCGACAGGAGAGATCGAGTCATGGATCGGTAGATGTTGACGTATGATGCCTCACCAAGTCCTTCACTTCTACCCACGGCTTCAGCTATGGCCCCCAGCACTGTCGTTGGGGGTGGGTAAAGAAACGTTGGGGGGGATTTAGAAAGCCCGGCAATCCCTACTTGGTAACCCCACACGAACTCTATGTCCACAACATACGCCTTCCCTGCGAAGGACATGTTGATGGTCCCCACAGCACGTCTTTAAGGTTTAGCCTTCCTTATCTGCCCTGCTGAGAGCTTCATCCTCAACT
>JAGHCP010000061.1 GCA_021160415.1 Desulfurococcales archaeon | reverse complement strand
TTCATTCCCACCACCCCAACCCACCAACTCCTTCAAGGGAACGGGCTTAACTGGAGGTCTAGCTGTCGGGATATGTAATTCCTCGGCGGTTCTGTACCTGGGTGACTCCCCGAATAGCTTAGGGTACAGTCTTAGGATCAAGTTCAGGCAGTACCTCCCCCCACAGTGGCCCATCCCCACTCTTAACCTCCTCTTCAGGGTCTCCAGGTCCTTAATCTTCTCAGCCTTAACCACATCCTCAATTTCCTCGTAAGTGATTTCCTCGCAAAGACAAACGAATCTCATGACTCCCCCCTCCCCACCTTTCTGAAGGCCCTAGCCACCATCAGTAGTTTTTGAGGGATAGCGATGGTGACAACGAACGCTTCACTTCTCTTATGCTTGTATACCTTGACAACTTTTCCTTCACCCACCGAATTACCTTCCCTGTCTAGAAGAACTACTCTGTCACCAGGATCAGGCGGTTCCCCCATGTCGTACTGCAAACTGAGGAGAGCTTCCTCACCATCCTGTGAGGCATCAACAACAAATATCGCCTGTCCAGGACACTGAGCGACACAGAGAGTGCATCCAGTGCATCTATCGAAGTCTACCTTAGGGAGATCCGTAATTTTCTCCATTTTAACCGCCTCGAAAGGACATGAGAGGACACAGACATTGCACGGTATCGGTTCAATGCACTCGAAGATCGCTACCGGGCCCTTCCTCAACCTATCCTCCGTTGGTAGGTAACCCAACCTCCTCAAGGTCTCCAAGGAAACAATTCCGCTGACCCTCTCCTCCAAATTAACCCACCTCCACATACCTTAAGCCCGACCTCACCTTCGAGCTAACAGGAGATGACCTGTACTCCTCAACCATCATCACCAATCTCTCGCGTTCCTGAAGCCATTCCTTATTGCCGGGGTTTTCCTTTAGGAGGATGCTGTACGCAACTATCCATCCCTCTATGAACGCGGTCGTCGCTTCCTCCACGCCAGAAACATCTCCAGCCACAAAGACACCGTCAACGTTAGTTTCCATGTATCTGTTCCTCACCGGGACAAGCCCGCCCAGCTCTGGTACGTACTTCGTTGTGACACCGAACTGCCTTAGGAGCTCGGAATTTGGTGTGAGACCAACTGCGAGAAGTATGGTGTCGCACTCAATTCTTTTTTCTGTTCCAGGTATAGGTTCCCATTTCTCGTTGACTTCGGCGATTACCGCAGCCTCAACCCTATCCCTCCCTTCAGCTGCTATTATGGTGTGCTTGGTTATTATTGGGACTCCGAACCTTCTAATCTTAGCTGCGTGGACCAACCACCCACCTATCTTAGGTGCTGCTTCAATTATGGCCTTCACCCCCGCACCCGCTTGGAGGAGTTGGTACGTTATTATCAGCCCCACGTTCCCTGAACCGATGACGACTACCTCCTTCCCGGGCAGAACACCGTATAGATTCATAAGTGTTTGAGCACCTCCGGCACCCATAACGCCTGGTAGGTCATTGTTCTCGAAGAGGAGGTAGTTCTCGAAAGCCCCTGTCGATATTACCACGTACTTAGGTCTGACTAAGCGTGCCCCTTTCTCAGGGTTCGTTATAAGTATTCCTTCTTCGAACACCCCTAGAGCTGTAGTTCTAAGCATTACTTGGAGATTACTCAAGGACATCAACTTTTTCTCGTATTCCTCAGCTATCCTAAACCCCCTTTTCCCTGCGAAGAGCTCCTGAGAGCCGAAGAATATGTGTGTCTGCTTAATGAGCTGACCGCCTAGCCTGGGTTGATCATCAACCAGTAGGACACTCATACCTTCCTTTGCTAGGATTTCGGATGCTGCCATCCCTGCAGGACCGCCTCCCACGATCAGAACGTCTACCTCCAAGGGTGAAGGGTTAAGAGCAGCGTCCGGTGCTTCCCGAGCGTTAATTGGGGGGAGCCCCTTAATCCTCCTCACTTTCATACCTTCCTTGACTGGCGTGATGCATGCGCGAACAACTTCACCATCAACTTCCACCATGCAGGAACCGCATTTCCCAACCATGCAGAAAGGACCTCTGGGCCTTCCGAGCTTAGGTGTCCACCTGAAGACATCCACCCCGGCAGCGTAGAGGGCCGCAGCGAGTGACTCACCTTCGAAGGCCTTCAGAGGCTTACCCTCGAAGAAAATGGTTACTTCCTTGCCTCTCTTAAATCTCAGCACGGGATGTTTCGATATCCTCCTTTGCTTAAACAATTAAAGCTCCCATGAAGATCCTTATGGTTATGGTTAAATATATTACGTAGTTGAATGCCGACTCTTCAATGCAATTTATTCAGATAATCTTCATATCACAATGAAGGAAGTATTACAGAGGTTGCAGACCTCTCTTTAATCACAAGGATGGAACGAATATTATCGGTCCGAGAGTATATAGTTGAGGAGGCAGATATGAGAGTAGATGCTAATGAACTCCAGCGTTTCTTCAGACCAAAGTCCGTCGCTGTCGTTGGTGCATCTGTGAAGGAGGGTACGGTTGGTAGAGCGCTGATCGAGAACCTCATTGAGAGGTTCAGGGGGAGGATATACCCAGTAAACATAAAATATGATGAAGTGCTGGGGCTGAAATGCTTCAAGTCCTGTAGGGATCTCCCTGAACCCCCTGATCTTGTGGTCGTTGCCGTACCTGCTAGGGTTGTGCCTAAGGTAATCGATGAGTGCGGGAGCATCGGAAGCAGAGCGGCTGTGGTGATTAGCGCTGGATTTAGGGAGATCGGTGGAGAAGGTGCCAAGTTAGAGGAGGCTGTGGTGAAGATGGCGAGGAAGCACGGTATGAGGGTAATAGGGCCTAATTGCCTTGGGATATACAGCCCTTCGGTTGGGCTCGACACCATATTTAATCCCTCAGACAGGCAAGGAAAGCCCGACGCTGGTCCAGTAGCGTTCATCTCCCAGTCTGGAGCTTTGGGCGCTGCCGTTCTTGACTGGTTCACGGAGGCCGGTCTAGGGATGAGTAAGTTCGTGAGTTATGGGAACGCAGCCGACGTTAAGGAGTATGAACTCATCGAGTTTCTGGCTGATGACGAGGAAACGAAGGTCATTACTGCGTATCTTGAGGGGGTTGAGGATGGAAGAAAGTTCTCCGAGTCGTTGAGGTACGCTGCCGGTAGGGGAAAGCCAGTAATTATACTTAAGGCTGGGAAATCGGTTAAAGGCGCTAAGGCTGTATCATCGCACACTGGGTCAATGGCAGGTTCGTACAGGGTGTATGAATCGGCCATCAAGCAATTCGGGGGTCTACTGGTTGACGAGCTTAGTGAGTTAGTCATAGCTGCTAAGGCTTTGAGCTGGTTACCTACGCCCAGAGGGGATAGGGTTGCCATAGTTACTAACGGGGGCGGGGCTGGAGTTCTTGCCACAGACGCGGTGGAGAAGTACGGAATGAGAATGGCTGAACTAACTGATGACACACAGAAAGCGTTGAGGAATGAGCTCCCCTCAGCCGCTGCAGTAGGGAACCCTGTGGATGTCTTAGGGGACGCTCCTCCGGAAAGATACAGGAAAGCGTTGAAATGGGTTATCAAGGATCCTAACGTTGATGCGTTGGTGGTTATCGGAATAATGCAGTCCCCTGCTTTCGATCCGGAAGGCTTCATTGAAGTGCTTAGGGAGGCTAGTTCAGGAGTGAGTAAGCCAGTAGTAATAGCTGCTCCGGGAGGAGAATATACTTCTGACAAGATATCAAAGATCGAGAAACTTCTACATCTACCGGCGTTCAAAACCCCCGAGGAAGCGGTAAGGGCTTTGAGTTACCTGATGAGGTGGAGGAAGGTAGTGGAGAGGTTTGGCAAGGGATGAAAGTAGCAGGGGCTTGGGCCGACCTGCATATCCATACCATAGTCAGTGACGGTATGGCCTCTCCCGAGGATGTCGTGAAGTATGCGGCTAAAACGGGTCTGCAGGTTATAGCAGTTACTGATCATAATACTTTCTTAGGCTCAGTCATCGCGACAAGAAAAGTACGGGAACTAGGTAGGGTTTTAGTTGTCTATGGGGCTGAGGTAAGGACTTACTGGGGGGATATACTGTTTTTATGCCCACATCCCGTACGCGTAACTCCTGACCCTCTGGAACTTAGAGATGTCGGTGATGAGAACAACTGCGTTCTGATCCCCGCACACCCCTTTGACGTCGTAAGGAAAGGCATCGGCAGTAAGGTACTGCTTCAAGGGATTTGGGACGGGGCTGAATGTTTCAACGGAGGTAGCGACCCGTTAACAAACATCATGACGTACATGATCCTTAACAGGGCGCGGTTAACGTGCTTCGCGAACTCCGACGCCCACGTTCTGAGTATGGTAGGGACCGCAAGAAACTTCCTGGACCTAACGGCTTTAACTATTGATGATGTATTGGAGTGTCTGCGGAAAGGGTGCGTAAAGCCTAGGCCGGGGTACAGCGTTGTGGGTATCCGCGACAGATTTGTGTGGGGGTTGAAAAGGAAAGTTAATGGCATCAAAGGTTGGCCTGGAGCCTCGCTTACGCGGAAATTTGATGTGGAATGGAGGTGACGCCGCATGAGTAGGAGGAAGGTTTTCCCTAGTGATGTGAGGAAAGTGGGGTACTGTCCCACAATGTACTTCTTTGATCTGTACTTAAGGGAGAAGGCGCCTCTCTCCTTAAGGGTTAGGGCTGTTTGGGGTAAGTTGCTGCATCTATTCCATAGGTTGGTGAGGCTTTCGTGGATTAATGAGGCCCTAATTAAGGCTGAACTCGGCGACCTGCAAGTAACGCTGGTGGGAAGGCCTGACTCCTTCAGAGTGGTTGAGGAGAGCGGTAAGGTCGTGGTTGAGGAGTTCAAATCCCATAAAGCACCCTCCCGTGAGAGTTCGCTGACATTCCATGGTGCCTGGTTAAGCGATGCCTTGCAGACTATGACTTATGCACTGATGCTTAGGACGGCTGGGAAAGGAACTGACTTCGAGTTAATTGTCAGATACATTGACAAGTCAGTTAAGATCCCCTACGATGAGGAGCTTGTGCTTAAGTACATTAGGCTCTTGAAGGACATAGCGGAAGGGGTTTTCCCTGAGCCCGGATGGGTTTCCCGGAACAAATGCAGGAGATGTCCTTACAGGGAGATCTGCCCTTACTCCCCTTACAGAAAGGTGGAGCTCAGGGGGTTTTACAGCGGGGAAGGTGAGGGAGGAACTCCTCAGCCCTCTTAGGGGTGACTAGGATAAAGCCTTTATCCCTCAGCATAGCGATCTCCCTTGCCAGAACCTCCTGAGCCATCCAAGACCCGAAGACCTTACCTCTTCCTAAGAGTGAATTAACCGCTTTCCTGAGTTCGGCCTTAACCTTTCCGGGAGGGGCAAGTGAAAGCGGGGTGCCGGGCAAGGGGAGGAAGACGTGACCATGAATCCTTCCCCCTAATGCAGCAACCTTCCTCATGTGAGATATTGTTTTCTGAATGTCCTCCTCAGTTTCCCCCGGGAGACCGAATATGTAGTCCACATCAACCCCGAATCCGTACCTCCTCAGGAGGGACTCAGCCTCTAAAACATCTTCGGGGGTGTGACCCCTGTTCATACGTCTTAGAACCTCCTCAGATCCAGACTGCGCCCCTATAACGACCCTTATATTGTTCACTC
>JAGHCP010000148.1 GCA_021160415.1 Desulfurococcales archaeon | reverse complement strand
ATTATGGAGTTAGCGGTCGTTACAGCCGCGGCTATTATCGATACGTATATGAATGATGAGAGCACAGGACCGGCCTTCAGGAGTAGGTAGGGCGTCACTAAGTCCCTGTCTTGAATGTAGGGAAAGACGCCCTCCAACGTCAGCCCCCGAGCAACCATACCTATGAAGACCACTATGAGGGTGTAGATGAGGCCGTAGACGCCGAAGTACTTTATCAGTGATTTCAGGGAGCGCTCATCAGCAGGCATGAAGAGCTTCCTAACCACTTGAGGGTTCGTGACCGCGAAGAACCACCAGGGGATCGTGAATGCAAGTAAAGTAGGGAGTGTCCAGAACCCCTTACCCACCGACGTGAGTCCGGCGTCTGTGAGCGCCTTCGAGACCTCAGCCAGAGTGATGTCGTGTGCGGGCATGAAGCCCCAGAGAAGCCAGACCAGGAAAGCTAGGGCGGCGGCTATCATCCACCCTCCCTGGAAGACGTCAGTTGTTGCTTTGCTCCACATCCCCGCCACGACCACCCACCCGAGAACTAGGATGGAAGCGAAAACCACGCCCCCACCGTAGGTCAGCCCCAGGCCCTCGAATATCTTGCCAATACCTATGAACTGCGCTGAGATGTAAGGAATCAGCGCGACGAAGTACAGAGCTGCGACGTATATTCCGAGAGCCCTGCTCCCGTAGAGGTCGGACAGCATCTCAGATGCACTGACCCAATCCTTAGATCTACCCATAGACCAAACCTTCTTCGCGAAGAGGGCAAGCACCAGCAACGTTACGAGGAGGTAGGATAGCTCGAACCCCAGGGACCCTACCCCGGTAGCGTAGGCGAAACCCACCAGCCCAATCATCATGAAGGCACTGTAAGTAGTTGCGGCGTAAGTCATCGCTGAGAGGAGACCTCCCAACCTATGGCCAGCAGCGAAGTACTCACTGGAGGACCCCACACCGAACCTCCTCGCAATTAGCGCTAAAGCCGTCCCGACGCCTATGTAGAGCGCGAGCATCACCCAGAAGCTAAGCTGGAACACACCCAACCCCATCCTCACCACCTCCGCAGGTAGGCCAGAGTGGCCGCGAGCCAGGCCGAAGCCAACACCGCCCAGAAGGCGTACAGCTCAAACCCCCTCCCCCCGCTCAAGGCCGTATAGGGGAGGGCGTAATGCAGGGCGATGATTGCCAGGCCTGCGATTAGGTAGGTCAGGGTTTTCCTGGCCTTTCCCATAGTGATTCCCGAACAATTGTTCGGGAATGCAAATTAAGCTTTTACTCGAAACATAAACGGTGCTGGCTTGCCACGGAAGTCCGTAGTGAGGGAGAGGGTGCTTCACTACCTGACTGAGGTCGGGGGGCCTGTACCTCAGTCATCGATACATAGGGTGCTGGGCCTCTCAAAGTCAAGGGTTAGTGAGGTTCTGAACGACCTTGAGGATGAGGGCCTGATCAGGAGGTTTAGCTTAGGGAATCAATTCCTCGTTGAGGCTGTCGCGGAGGCCCCCCGCTCAGAACACCTGCCTAAGACCCTTAAGGTCGGGGTCGTGTGGTCAAGCGAATACCCTTTCCTAACCCCCTACGCCAAGCGCCTGGCTAGGGAGGGAATCAAGCTTAAGCTCGTGGTGTTCGGGAGCGCGGTAGACGCCGTCAAGTCGCTCATCATGGGGGAGATTGACCTCGCACTCGCTCCCCTCATCACTGAGTTACATTTCTACGCCTCCTTCAGGAACATCAAGGTCATAGGTGGAGGGGCATACGGAGGTGCCTCCGTGCTGGTGAGGAGGGACGGGGGTGGTGAGGACGCTATAGGGTCAAGCTACTTATCCACCATGGACGTCCTCAGGGCTTCAGCCCTTATGAAGGGCGAGGTGGACGCGGGGGACACCCTGTACTTCAGAAGGCCGTCGGAGGCCGTGAAGCTTGTGAGGAAGGGTGAGGTCAGATACATGAGTGTGTGGCACCCCCTAACCAAGGAGTTAATTGCTCAGGGGATGAAGCCGCTGGCCGACCTGGAGCAGTACGGGATCAAGTACTGCTGCACCCTAGCCGCTTCCTCAGCACTGCCTCCTCACGTGAGGAGGTTCTTAAGGCGGACGTACTCGGAAGCCTTAGACGACTTCATCAAGTCACCCGGGAGATGGTTCGAGTGGTACTCCCTGCAGATCGGGATAGGTGTGGACGTGGTTAAGGATGGGTGGAGGCACTATAAGATCAACAAGCACATAACACGTAGGGACGTGATCAAGTACCTGAGGAGTTTAGGGTACTCAGTACCTGAGCCAGCTATAGTTGCTGAGGCCGTAGACTCCTAACCGTTTAATTCCTTCAAGGCCCCACATTACTATAGAGAGGGGAGGCACTTGGAGAGGAGGTCGGCCGACGTTAAGGTGCTTTGGAGCAACCTGCATAGAGGTGTCAGGACTTTCATAATCTCATATGTTAAGCCTAAGGAAACCCCGTTCTCGTACAGGCTCCTCGCCACGATAAGCAAGCACGTCAAGGACCTCAGCGCCCTGAGGGAGGAGGACACGAAGCTCTTCATTAAGATAAGGACGCATAGACGTCCGACGAGGAGGGAGCTGGCTTTCTCACCGATACCCCTAACACTAAACATCATTGGGCGTGCGGTTCTGAAGAACCCTGGATACGCCGTCCTGACCGCCGCCATTGAGGGATTCAGGAAGCCCGACTTAGCGGCCGCATCCTTAACGCTGAGCAAAGACGAGTACACAGACTATGTTAGGCCCGTGATCATTTCCTCGTCCCCCGACGTAAGCGAGAAGTCCATGAAGAGACACGCGTCCGACATCGCGAGGAGGGTTTGGGGGCATGTCAGATCAACCCTCGCCTCCATAGACGGGAGGTTCGAGGAGCTGGAGGACATCACCCTCCTACCCCCCATAGCGCTCATCGCGGTGATGGGTAAGGCGAGCGCTGTGGAGGAGATAAAGGCTGTGATCGCTGACGGCGGCGAGTACAGGGAGATCAAGGTCCCTGTTCGGAGGCCTGAGTGGAGGATAACGGACCTCCCAACCCAAATCATCGAGGACATCAAGACATCCATCGTTGATCCGATTAAGGCAGGGATGCCTTTCGCTGCTAAAGGGGCCCTGCTGACCGGCCCCCCGGGGGTAGGTAAGTCAGTCATGGCTGAAGCTCTTGCTGACGCTTTAGGGCTTAACGTCGTGGAGCTGAGGCCGCAGACCTACAGATCCATGTGGTACGGCGCCACCGAGAAAGCCCTGAACGCTATCTTCAAGCAGATCATAAGGAAGAGGAGGGAGATAGCCTTAATAATAGATGACGCTGAGTTCATCTCCTCAAGGAAGTACACCATGCATGAGGCCCACATAAGCGAGATATCCACAATCCTGTACCATCTGCAGAGGCCTGACCGCCCCTTCACGATCCTGACAGCCAACAACCCTGAACTAATAGACCCAGCCATACTTAGGCCGGGCAGGATAGACGTCGCTGTCGTGATGGGGTACCCGGACAGGTCCATGAGAAGGAAGGCCATCCTCAGGAACGCCGAGCGCTACAGAATAACCTTCAAACCTGAAGGCATGGTGGAGGAACTGGTCTCAGCCACGAAGTGGTTCACCCTTGCTGAGGTGGACGCCCTGCTGAGGCTAGCCGCCAGTAAGGGGAGAGGCGTTGTGGGGAGGGGAGAGCTTGAGTGGGGTAAAAGGAAGTTCAACGTCAACGTGAGTGAAAGAGTGTCCATGCAGGACTACCTGCGTTGGTGGGCGAGGAAAACTCAGGGCATAGTGATCACGTACATCCCTTCGGAAACTGAGATCTGAGTAGTCAGCGAATCTTCTTAACCAGGTAGATTGTGTAAGCACCATCACTCACCACCTCCGAGCAGGTCTTGAGGAAGCAGTAAGCGACGGCTGCGGCAGTGACTGCGTCCCTCAAGTCCTTACCTTTAATCCTGGATACCTCCCCCTCGATGTTGAGGGCTTCAAGGAGTTCCTCCACACCTGAAACCCCTGCTAACCTGATAACGCTTCTCGGGTGTGTCTCAATCACGTCGAAACCCATTCTGATGAGCTCCCTTGAAAGCCTCCACGCCCTCAAAGTTAAGGACTTCATCCAAGAGAAGTTCGGAGGGAATACCCTGCTCCCAGCCGATATGAGTGCCCTATCCACCCCACGCATCGCAGGCTCACGCATTATAGGTGCGTCAATAGCCACCACGGAGTTCGGGTACCTCCTCACGGCGGTGAGTATGGACTCGTCGTTACCTAAGCACTTCACCTCCACTAAGTAACCGCCCTCCCCCTTAATCTCTATCGATGCGAAGCCCGTGCATCTCCTCTCTTTGGCGGCTAGGTCCAGCCCAAGGGCGTAGAGACTCAAACCCAACCACTAAAGTATGGCGGGTGCTCAGCAAATAAAGCTAGCACTGAACCTTCCCCGCCCCGCAGCTAGTTTTGGGAATCACTGGGCTGCCTAACTCAGTGGTTAAGTTCGTTTCTCTCCCCGAACTTCTCCCTGATCCTCCTCGCGTTCTCCTCTATGAAGCGGACGCCCTCCCTCAAAGCCTCAACGCCCTCATCAGTGACCTCGTACACCTTGAAGCCGTCGCCCCTCTCCCTTATCAGTCCCTCCCTCTTCAGCCTGTAGACGACTGAATACAGGGTTATGGTTGAGGGTTTGAAGCCGAAGTCCCTAGCGATCCGCTTCCTTATGTCGTAGGCGTAGGTGGGGCCCTCGCTTAAAGCGGCTAGAACGTACATCCACAGGTTCTCAACGGTCATCTTCCTCTTCAACCTGACGACGGGGCCCCCATACAAAGGGGGTACACCTCACCAGTCATTGACTCTTGAACGCCTTTAATAAAGATTTCATAACTCCCCTACGTTACATTTCCCTTAACTCATCTATTGCTCTAACCACCTGTTTAACGCACCACGACATTAACGGCTTCCTGAACCCTAACCATGCAAGCAACCTAAGCATAACCGGCGAGCTCAGCTTCGCGCCCGAAGCCCTAGGATGGCCACCGCCGCCTAAGACCTTCGCCAGCTCCCTGACGTTGAAGCCCCTGCTCCTAAGGCTTACTGACTTCGGCCTGCATATCACGGCTACGTCGGCGTTGAATCTGCTCAGCATCAGGTTCCCTATGTATGAAGTCGCGTGCTCATCATCTCTCTTGAAGTAGTAAGCTATCTTCAAACCTCCGTGATTAAGAACTCCCACCTCCCTAACCACCTTCGTATACACCTTAAGCTCCTTATCCACGACCTCCTCAGCAGCCCTCAGAACTTCATCGTCGAGGGTGCCTTTGAAATCCTTCAACTTCCTCGCGACTTCCTCCCTCCACCTCCCACCTTCCTTCAGGCTGACGTACCTGGTCAAGTAATTACCTCTCCAGTCGTTGAATATCCATAAGTCAATGGAGCACGTCGCAGAGACGAGGTCGTCCGCGCCCTCAGCATTCACGGGGAAGTACTTCCTCACCACGCCGGCCGCACACGTGGACGTATCCACGTTGACCTCCGCCCCAGCCCTCCGCAGGGCTTCAATCCACGAGGAATCCCATATGTGGTGGTCGAACCAACGGAC
>JAGHCP010000100.1 GCA_021160415.1 Desulfurococcales archaeon | reverse complement strand
TAATAGTTCCGTCCCCGAGACTTCACTTCATGGAGGAGGAGGCGCTTCAGGTGGTGACGAATGAGTTCTGCGTGCGGTGAAGAAATCGCTATACGCGTTAGGACATATATAGGCATGGTGGAGGACGCATTAAGGCAGATCGATGCTCAGGTGGATCGTGGGGGGCTGAATAGGGAGGTCATCTCCATTATTGAGTTGGTAAGGGATTACGTCTCTGACGCTAAGTACTATATGGGTGTCGGGGACTGCATCACTGCTCTTTCATGTGTTTCGTATGCTGAGGGTTTACTGGATGCTTTAGCTCGGTTAGGGGAGGTATCTGTAAACTGGAGGAGATCAAAACCTGCTAAGGTATTCGTTGGGGGGACCTTTGACCTTCTTCACCCTGGGCATGTTAGGTTCTTGAAGGAAGCCTCTGCTCACGGCTTAGTATACGCTGTAGTAGCAAGGGACGAGAACGTCTACAGAGTCAAAGGGCGGTATCCCATACTGTCTGAGGAGGAGCGTCTTGAACTTATATCGTCGATTAAATACGTGTATAAAGCGATGCTTGGGGATAGAAATGACTTTCTGAACCCGATAACCTCCATAAAACCTGACATTGTGTTTCTGGGACCGGATCAATCAGTTGATGAAAAGAAGCTTGAAGCTGACTTAGTTAAAAGGGGTGTTAAGGTGAAGGTGATGAGAATGGGGAGAAGGCTTTCAGGCAAGAACTTATCGTCCTCCGGGATAATTAAGGAGGTATTGAGAAGGTACTGTAGCCTGAAATAAAAAGTCCTCAGGCTTTTTCTCTCAAACCACCGAGTTAAAAAGAGATGAGGCTTAACGCTTTCTTCTTCCCGTCCTCCTAGCCGCGATATGTCCTACTTTCCTACCCGGCGGAGCATTTCTAGCTACTGTTGACGGTATTGATACGCTCTGGTGTGACCCGCCTCCGAACTTATGGCTCACGGCATTCATGGCAACGCCTCTAACTTTCGGCCATTTATGAGCTTTAGGTCTCCACTTGTAGTATGAATTGCCGGCCTTAAGTAGCGGTTTCTCTGTTCTGCCTGCCCCTGCAGGTACGCCTATTGTTGCTCTCGCAGTACTTAGAACGCTCTTCTGTCTTTTACTTGGGAGTTGAATAAGTGTATACCTTCCTGACCTGCCAACAATGATTGCATAACTGCCTGACTGCCTGGCTAACTTCCCCCCATCTCCCGGTCTGAGCTCAACGTTGTATATCTTTGTTCCTTCAGGGATTTTAGCTAGTGGGAGGGTGTTCCCGACGGCTATCGGGGCATCGGGCCCTATGAAGACCTCTTGCCCTACGTACATTCCCTCGGCAGCAGGAATGAAGTACTCTACTCCATTCTCAAGTTCGATATGAGCTAAAGGCACCCATCTGCCCGGGTCGTGAATTAGTTCCGTGACAATTCCTCTCAGGGTAGCATCGGATAGCTGAGGGTATTTAGCTGGAGCGATGTGGAGGTGTTTCCTATTCCTAAACTGTTGACCTCCTCTCCCGGCTCTTTGCTGAAGTATTCTCTTACCCATTGCTCACCGCCTCATATTATGCCTAGCTTCGTGGCTACTTCACTAGCCTTAAATTCCGGTGTGAGTTTAATGTATGCCTTCTTAAATCCTTTCGGAGTTATTAGAGTCCTGACCTTAGCCACCTTGACCTCAAAGAGTTGCTCCACAGCACGCTTAATATCGTGTTTAGTAGCTCTCCTATCCACTATGAATGTTAGTGTGTTTTCCTTCTCCACGAGCCCTAAAGCCTTCTCCGTGGCGACAATCCTTAATATTATTGAGGCCGGGTCCTTCACGGAGTAATCACCTCAAATCTGTTTTCGATTTGTGACAACGCCTTCATGGTGTAAATGGTTAACCTCCCTGGAACACCTCCAGGAGCTAGGTGTAGAACGCTTAGCAGGTCCGTGGAAATTACATCAACCCCGGGTAGGTTCCTCAGAGCCTTCACAACCTTAGCATCTCCTTCAGAAACAACTATGAGCACCGATTTGGGGGTGATGTATTTTCTCCCCCTCATCTTCCCTTTCCCTGCCCGAATCCTCCTTCCTTCATATGCTCGGAGTATGTCCTCCCATACGCATAGCTTCTTCAGTATTTCCTTTCCCTGCCCTGTTCTTCCAATGTCCTCAAACTCGTCGGAGACAATCACAGGTAGTTTCTCGCAGGTGAATCTATGTCCACGATCCCTAACAATCTCTGGGGCTGCAGTCGCTGCTAGAGCCGACGCTATCGCCCTGATTCGTTCTTTCTTATTCACCTCCTCATGCAGGACTTTCTCAACCCTTGGCGGATGGGTCAGTCTTCCACCCCTAGTCATTGGGGCGAATACTGCTCTTCCGTTATCCAATCTAGGAACTCTGGCAACCGAGTGATTAATTCCCCAGGACTCCCCTACCCTTCTCTTACCAGCTAGGGGGTCACGACCCTTGGGTTGGAGCCTTGCAGTCATCGCTGAGTGAAAAGCCCTTCTGATCAAGTCCTTTCTTACAGGGAAGCTGAAAACAGGGGGTAGGGTGACGTCTCCCACTCTCTTCCCATCTAAGTCATATACTGGCACGGTTATTGCTTGGAGCTTTCTTAATAGAATTATTTTATGCGTCACGCGCCTCACCTCAAATCTTGCTTTCAAGACTTACGTATGTGATCTTTGGAGGTTTATCGGGGGTCCATTTCGGAGGTCTAACTGGCCATCTGAGGATTAATGGCCTCTTAGGCGTTCCTTGCACAGTTCCCTTAACGACGATGTAGTCAGACTTCACCAGACCATAATGTGGGAACCCACTGACCGGGTTGATTTGCGAGGGGTCGCTCCCTATGATGAGGATCCTCTTGTTTAGCTCTGTTCTTCTATGGAACCCCATCTGACCGGCTTGAGGGACAGGGCTGATAGTTCCAAGGCCGGGGCTCCTCGCGCCTATTCTTCTAGAACCTTTCCTGTGCTTAGTCCATCTAGGAAGCTCTTTAACGCCGAATCTCTTGATAACGCCTTGGAACCCTTTCCCCTTAGTCACCCCTATGACGTCGACGAATTGGCCAGCCTTAAAGACCTCACTCACCCGTATCTCTTTACCTAATTTACTGAGGGCGAACTCCCGGGAATTTTCATTATCGCTGAGCTTTACTTCAATGATATCAGGCTTTTTCTTGCTTAGGCCTCCAGCAAGTCTAGGCTGTGAAGCCATGAGGAGTGTTACCCTAGCTATTTCACTGGCGTCCAAGGCTTCCAACTTTTTCCTAGCTTTATCCACGTCCTCCTGCGTTACTTTCAACGTTTTGATTTTTCTTTTAAGGTCTAGGCCCTCGGGCAACTCGGTAGCCCATACCTCTGTGTAAGTTCTAAGCCCAGTTAATCCCTTAACATAGAATCTTGCAGCTACAGGTACCATTGGTGGTGTTTCAATTACTGTCGCTGGCACGAAAATCTCTTGCTCATATGTCAAGGTTCCGGGCCTATCGTCGATCATGAAGATGTGGGTCATGCCTACTTTATACCCTAAGAATCCTAGGGGTTGAGGTCCCTCCAGCGTCACGGCAGGCCAGCTTCTCACTCTTGGGACGAACTTTGAGGCCCTTTTCCTTGGCCTTACCCCGAGGCTTCCTCTCCTGGGCGCTGAGTGCTTACGTCTAGCCATTCCCTACACCACACTACCTCAACACTCTGGTTTCCTTCCTTTAAACCTTTCCTTGTGACTCGCTTAAATAGTTCAATCCTAAACCGGATGCTGGGTAAGCGGCTTAAGAATCAGATATCTTCGGGCACATCACCTATCAGAACTCGGCAAACACATCATCTCCATTACCTTAATTAAGCCTCTTCCTTAAGAATATGGACAGGTGTGAGGCAATGGGTGGAAGACAGAAGACCACGCTCTTCACTGGGACATCCACTATAGGCGAAGAAGCAAGGAAAGCGCAGGAAAAAAGCAAAGAAACCCGCGGTAAGGGAAGGAGAGGGAGGAAAAAGTAAGTCTGTGGCGAACGGTTTGGAAGGGTAGTTTGAGTTGGTTTTTAGGTGGCCTCCTCTAAGAAGGGGGTTTAAGATAACTGTCGTTCTACCCTCATCTAGCTTATCGATCTACCCTACCCTGAGGGAGAAAACAGAATTCATAGGTAGGGTATCGAGATCCCTCGCTGTTTTCAGGGTGGAGAAAGTTGTTGTGGTAAGTGACTCACGCGATTCGGATCTATTCGTAACTATTCTGAGGTACCTACAGCTAGCTCCATATTTGAGGAGGAAATTAGTGCCTTTATCCAAGGAGCTCCAATACGTGGGGGTCCTACCCCCACTTAATATTGCGACCCACAATCCTGAAGGAGCTCCGCCGAGGGAGGGTATGCTGAGGGACGGACTTGTAGAGGTTTCTTGGGGGCTCAAGGGTAGGGTGTTCATCGGGGAACGAAGGAGATGCATAGCTGAGTCAAGACAGACCCTCTCACCCGGTGAGAGAGTTCTCGTCAGGATAGTTAAGGAGGACCCCCTGAGATGCAAGGTCGAGGACCCTGCCGGGGTTAGGGAGTACGTAGGTTACCAAACGATATCCGTAGATATTGGGAAGTCCTTCGGAGTTGACGTTCGGGGTTCTTTATCTGTAGTGACAAGCAAGAACGGCAAGTCCTTCAGTAAGGGGTTAGCTAGGAAGTTGTGGGGAGATATATTGAGGGGTAAAGCAATTACGCTTTATTTCGGTAATCACGAGAAAGACTTCGACGAAATTCTCCAGGATGAGGGATTCGAAGTAGCAGGTGCCTTTGATTACAAAATAAACTTCATCCCGGATCAGGGGACATTGACCGTCAGAAGCGATGAAGCACTGATCTCTGTTCTTGCAGCACTAGATACTTCCAGTAGGTTAGTGAGTAGAGGAAGTAAAACCTAATAAGGGGTTTCAGAACTGAGAAACCAGGTGTGTGGTTGAATGGGTGTGGACATAGAGATACCGCCAGAGTGGAGGAAACTGACCTACCGAGGGAAGACCTTAAAGGAGCTGCTGAATATGCCGATGGATCAGCTACTCAAGCTACTTCCAGCAAGGGCTAGAAGGTCGTTGATCAGGGAATCCTCGTCTGAGGTGCAGGCTAGGAGAATTGAGATGGGCTTAGGTGAATCCCCGAGGATTAAGCTGTTAAGGAAGGTGATGAAGGTCAGAGAACAGCTGAAGCAAGGGAAAAACGTTAGAATAAGGACACATGTGAGGGACATGATAATCCTACCCGTCATGGTCGGTTTAACTATCGAGGTTTACAACGGGAAAGAGTACGTCCCGGTGAGGATAACACCTGAAATGATAGGTCACTACCTAGGCGAGTTCGCACCTACGACCAGGATAGTGACCCACGGAGAGCCTGGTCTTAAGGCCACTAGGTCAACGCTCTTCGTTGCAGCTAAGTAAAAGTGCGAAAGGAAGACCGTGGAGTTTTCCTTACTCCTTCCTTCCAGTTAAGTGTTAAGCTTTATTTCCTGTAGCGTTTGAGGAGCAACGAGATCTTCTTCCTCAGCTTAAGTGCATCCTTCAAGTTTAAGAGTAATTTAACTTCCCCTCGGTCTTCTATGTGGAGATGGATCTGACCCAGTCCATTCTCGGATCTCAAGAACTCCATCACAGGTTTTCTAGGGTTCCTTATATAATAAAAGGAGATAGAGCTCACCTCCTTCAGTCGTATCTCAGTGACCACCTCATTTTTGATGCTCAGCAACTTTTCTAGTGCGTTGAGCGGTAGTTCAGACCGAACTCTCACCGTTCTTTCTAGAGGCTTCCCGTAAGGGATAACCCTAAGAGTTTCATTCTGTAGAAGAACTTCGCACGGTATTAAGAACCGTTCAAAAACTAACACTGCTTTCTTAGCTTTGAAATCAGCCTTCAAGATCACCCCTTCACCACACCAAGTGGTCTCAGCCTAGCGACCAAGCCAGCAATTCTAACCTTGTCCGTCACCAACGCGACTCTGTCAACGTCCTTATAGGCTTCAGGCGCTTCCTCGACCAGCACCTTCCTTGTAGCGGCATGTACGTAGATACCCTTCCTGCTGAGCTCAGAGGTGATCATGTTGGCGTTGTATTGCCTTAACGCTTTATGCCTCGACAGCCATCTTCCGGCCCCATGCGCTGCTGTGTAGAAAGTCTTCCGCCCTTCCGGAACGCCGACCATTACGTAGCTCGCAGTCCCCATAGATCCCGGAATCAGCACTACCTGCCCAACGGATTGATGATCTTTCGGTATTTCTGGATGTCCAGGCGGGAATGCCCTAGTGGCTCCTTTCCTGTGAACTATGAGCTTCATCCTCTTACCCTCAACTTCATGCTCCTCAAGCTTGGCTATGTTATGTGCCAACCCGTAAACTATCTGAAGTCCAAGTTTATCAGGGTCTGTGTGGAACACCTTCCCGAAGCTCTCCCTTACCCAATGAGTTATGAGTTGCCTGTTGGCGAATGCGAAATTAGCTGCTGCACCCATCGCTTTAAAGTAATCCTGTCCTTCCGGGGTGTTGAAGGGTACAGAAGCTAGTTCCCTGTCGGGGGGTGTTATTCCGTACTTCCTCATAGCCCTTTCCATGATCATGAGGTAATCGCTCGCTACTTGGTGCCCCAGCCCTCTCGAGCCTGTGTGGATCATAACGGTTATTTGACCCTCCTCCTCAATTCCGAACACCCTAGCTACTTTAGGGTTGTATATCTTATCGACAACCTGAACCTCTAGGAAGTGGTTCCCTGCACCTAAGGTCCCAAGCTGAGGTGCTCCTCTGCTCTTGGCTTTACGGCTCACTTTCTTCGGGTCCGCCCAAGGGATACGTCCCTTAGATTCAATGTGTTCTTCATCACCACTCCACCCGAAGCCCTTGCTGATGGCCCACTGGGCACCCTCCTCTAGTACTTTATCTAGCTGGGTGAAGTCCAGTCTAAGCTTACCACTACTCCCAACCCCCGAAGGAACGTTGTAGAAAATAGTGTCCACAAGCTCTCTGAGTTTAGGCATGACGTCATCCACCCTTAAGTCCGTCCGTAGGAGCCTAACGCCGCAGTTTATGTCGTAACCAACACCGCCGGGGGAAATTATCCCGCCGTTCTCCGCGTCTGTTGCTGCAACGCCTCCTATTGGGAATCCGTAACCTTGATGCCCGTCAGGCATTACGTACGCTGCTCTAACTACGCCAGGAAGGCAAGCAATGTTTGCTGCCTGATGAAGTGTTAGGTCCTCCTTCATTTTCTGTATGAGGAATTCGTCGGCGAAAACTATGGAGGGAACCTTCATGCATTTAACGGTTCCTTTCGGAATTTCCCAGACATACTTCTCGATCTGTCTGAGTGTTATAGAATGGCTCAAAGCTTCCTTCACCCCTTAATAGGGGTTTACGGTGGCTTTAAAGGTTTTAAATGCGGCTAAGATTATGGCCTGATGGTAAAGCTTATGAACTTATAAGCCCCACCTAAAAAGGTCTAGGCAGTGGTGAGGGTGTGATAGATGCCTGTGTGGAGGTACTCAGTCAAGATTGTGGACGAGGAAAGGACTGCTAAGGCTATGGCTTGGGATTCGCCCATATCCCCGAAAGAGGCTTATGAGATCTTCAAAGTGATTAGAGGGATGAAGCTTAAGGATGCTGAGAAGCTTCTTGAGGACGTAATTAAGCTAAGGAGGCCAATTCCTTACGTGAGGTATAAGTTAGGCATTGCTCACCGAAAGGGGTTAAGCAACATGTTCCCAAGGTGGAAGTCCCCTATAGGGAGGTACCCCGTCAAGGCAGCGAAGGAAATTTTGAAGTTGCTTAAGAACGTCGAGAATAATGCGGACAATAAAAACTTAGATGTTGAGAGGTTAATCATTATCCACGCAGCTGCTCATAAAGGACGGTACCTTAAGAGGTGGATGCCCCGTGCTTTTGGGAGGGCCACACCCAAGGTCAGGACTTCGGTCAACATGGAGGTAGTTGTCAGGGAGGTGTGATGCAATGGTTGACATTAAAGCTCATTTCCTCGGCTTGAATATGTTGCGGGTTAAGATAGACGAGTACTTGGCTAAGAACTTCATGAGAGCTGGTTACTCACGGGTCGAGTTAATTAAAACGCCCCTAGGAACTAGGGTTATCATATACGCTGATAGGCCCGCACTAATCATTGGGAGAAGAGGGCAGACAATTAGGCAGTTAACGGAGGTTCTTGAGAAGTATTTCAGGCTGGAGAACCCGCAGGTGACGGTGACTCAGGTAGACAATCCTGACTTAGACGCAAGGATCGTAGCGACAAGGACGGCCCTAGCTATTGAGAGAGGTTACCACTTCAGAAGGGCTGCTTTCGTAGCTCTCAGAAGGATAATGGCTGCCGGGGCAGTAGGTGCTGAAGTAATAATCAGTGGTAAGCTGACCTCGGAGAGGGCTAGATACGAGAAGATAAGGGCTGGGAAGGTATATAAGACTGGGCACCATATTGAACGCCTCGTAGACAGAGCCGTTATTCATCTCCTAAGGAAGCCAGGAATTTACGGTGTTGAGGTAGTGATTGTTAAGCCTGGAGAGCCTGATGACTACGTGGGTATTAAGCAACCCTCCTTAGAGGGAGAGCAAGCCGGAGGTGAGGCTGCTTGAGTTTGAAACCCTCCGAAATAAGAAAGATGAGTAGGGAGGAAAAAGAGAAGAAAATCCGTGAACTTAAGGCAGAGTTAATCAAGCTGAGAACGCAGGCGTTTCTAGGGACCTTAACGAATGTTGGAAGGATCAAGGTTGTCAGAAAGAATATTGCTCGCCTGATGACGGCACTCAGAGAAGAAGAGCTCAAGGGAGGGAAGTGAGTTGAGGAGAACACCCAGCAATTTACTTAGGCATGAACTTGTGGGGCTGGATGTGAGGGTAATTGACCATCCCTCAAGGTCTCTTATCGGAGCTTCAGGTAAGGTAATATATGAGACCAAGAAAACCCTTCACGTGGCAGACCTTTCCGGAAAAGTGAGAATTATTCCTAAGGAACACGGGAAGTTTCTTTTTAAGCTTGGCAGTAAGACCACTGTTCGGGTGAACGGTTCACGCTTAATAGGTCGTCCAGAGGAGAGATTGAAGAGAGTGAGGAGGAACTGAGGTGAGTGGAGTGAGTGTGAGAAATGTAGGGATAAAATATCCTGGTTTGAGGCCGCCGGAAAAGACGTGTGATGATCCATTCTGCCCATGGCATGGACACATTAAAGTGCGTGGAGGTCTGCTTGAAGGCAAAATAATTAAGGCTAGGATGAGGAACACGGTAGTTGTTGAGCGGGAGTATCTGGTTTACGTTAAGAAATATATGAGGTACGAAAGGAGAAGGTCAAGAATTCATGCTCACTTGCCTCCATGCATTGATGCGTCGGTAGGTGACATCGTTCTAATAGGTGAGACTAGACCTATTGCCAAGTCTGTCTCCTGGGTTGTCCTGGGAGTTATTAAGAAGGGGGTGAGCGAGGGTGCCTGAGAAAAAAGGTGGGGCAGCATTCAGCAGGGTGAAAAGGGTAGCAGGAATCACTATTAGGACTATGCTTAAAGTTGCGGATAACAGCGGCGCCAAGGAAGTGATGGTGATAGGGGTCCCTGGAGTTAAGACTAGATTAAGAAGGCTACCCTCTGCCACAGTGGGCGATATGGTTGTCGTAACCGTCAAGAAGGGAAATGCTGACCTCGTAGGGCAAGTAATGACCGCGGTGATTGTGAGGCAGAAGAAGCCTTTCAAAAGACCTGATGGGACGTGGGTTGCATTTGAAGACAATGCATGCGTAATAGTCTCACCTGATGGAGCCCCTAAAGGAACGGAGATCAGAGGCCCTATAGCGAAGGAAGCTGCTGAAAGATGGAATAGGCTTTCCTCAATAGCGTCGATCGTGGTGTGAGGTGCTGGAAATGTCAGTTAAGTCAAAGAAACCCAGGAAGCAGAGATTGGCTGTATATAGAGCCCCTAACCACAAAAGAAAGAACTTACTTACTGCTCCAGTTAGCCCAGAACTTAGAGCTAAGTACGGAATCAAGAGGTTAACAGTCAGAAAGGGTGACACCGTTAAGATAATGAGGGGTGAGTGGAAGAACCATGAAGGCAAGGTTGTTTCAGTTGACTACCAGAAAATAGCTATTCACGTCGATGGGGTGACAATCAGGAAGGCTGACGGAACCCCCGTATACTACCCAATACATCCGTCAAACGTTATGATAATCAGTTTAGATCTTTCCGACAAGAAAAGGAGAGCCATAATAGAGAGGAGAACGGGTAAAGAGGTTCCGGAAGAGGTTGAGGCTAAGGAGGAGGAATTGCCTAAGGAAGAGGAGAAACCCAGTGGTGAGG
>JAGHCP010000099.1 GCA_021160415.1 Desulfurococcales archaeon | reverse complement strand
GGGGCAGCTCACCTACGAGGACATCCCCGTTAATGTAGACAAGGGGTTTCAGGAGGTGGGGGATTTTAGGGATTTCAGCGATATCCGCAAGCTTCACTTCAATTTCTTCGCCGACCAGGTTTAAACCAGTTAAGATGGGGTGAGTCGACCAAAGATAAGTGATCTCCCCCTTGGCTTTCTTTTCTCGGCATACCTTAACCCCTGAGAGAAGCACTACGTGAGGAGTGTTTAGGTATTTACTGATATACCTCCCTACATCGATGCCTGAGTTCTCACCTATAACTACACATCTAGACCTTCCTCCACCCTCCATGAAGGTAGGTCGGAATACCTCAACGAATTTCTCAGGGAATTCCCCCACAACATTAACTGAATTAGGCTCTGGGAGGGGTTTAGCCTCAACCCATACAGACTCCTCAACAATGAAATCCGGTTCACTCCTTAGAGGCTCCGGTGTAAGGAGAGTTAGCTGGGGAACCGCTACCTGCATCTTCAGATCATTCACGTTTACCAGAGACGTGAAAGGTCTTAGCGTTAGGAATGCCTCACCGCCGAACCTCGTTATAGCCTCGCGAATAACGTCTTCACTCTCGGCAACTGACTTTATCACGTAAACGCAGTAGCCCGCTTTAACTCTCACCTCGACCCGCCTGAATGCTTGAACTACGCGACCATAAATAAGTGTGTAACAGTATACTCCAAGAAGGCCCATGATGAGCCTTGTAAGGGCGGATTTGTGACGAGGGCCAGGCTGCTGAGGCCTGACATAAGCTTATAAAAACATAAACAGTTAATATCGTGGATGACAGAATGTCCTCTGCCATAGTTTTAATAAACACAGAAATAGGGGCAGAGTCCGAAGTAATTAATGCTCTATCGAAAATCGATGGCGTTAAGGAGATATACGAAGTGTACGGGATGTACGACATAGTGATTAAGGTGGAAGCACCTTCTCACGAAGCGCTGAGGGAGTTGGTGATCAATAAGGTGAGGAAGATACCGCAGGTGAGAGGAACAACGACAATGATAGTGATTGAAGCTAAGAAGCTCTGAAAGCCTCATCTAGTATTAAGGGTACCTAAATCCAACAGGGTAGGACAAATATGGGTTTTAATTTTAAACAGGGTACCTACATTGTGGCCCTTATGAAGGCTTCAAATATGGGTGCCGGGTTGAGGGGCCTACTCTTAAATTCTGGGTGTGCTTGAGTTCCTAGGTAGAAGGAATTCCCTTTCAGCTCCATTATTTCGGGGAAACCTTCAGGGCTGAAGCCACTCGATATCATGCCTGCAGACTCGAATCTACTAAGGTATTTGGGGTTGACTTGGTATCTGTGTCTATGTCTCTCAAACACGGTTTCTCTACCTCCATATATCTCGTACGCCTTAGTTCCTCTCACCAGTTTTATCGGTAAAGCACCCAACCTCATTGTGCCACCTTTAAACACCACTCCTTTCTGCATGGAAAGCAGGTCGACCACAGGGTGCGGTGTGGATGGATTCACTTCTGTCGAATGCGCGTCTCGGAGACCTAAAACGTTCCTGGCGAATTCCACCACCATAAGTTGCAGTCCGAAACATATCCCTAGAACGGGCTTCTTGGCCTCCCTAAGCGCTCTAATTGCCATGATTTTTCCTTCAACGCCTCTCTTACCGAACCCAGGAAGGATTATAGCTCCGTCAACGGAGTTGATGATTTCATCGGGATTAATACGTTCCTCCTCAATGTCTGTGGACTCATACCATAGGAATTCCGGCTTTAGCAAATGGTGAGTCGCGGCATGTCTAACTGCTTCTACTATACTGATGTAGCTGTCCCTGAGTTTCGTGTATTTTCCAATCATCCCAATTTTAATAGGTCTTGATGAGTTCAGGAATTTCTTAACGAAATCCTCCCAGGGAGTTAAGTCGAAGTTTCTTACGGGGAGATTAAGCTTTCGGGAAATAATGTTCAGAATGCCCTGATTGTTCAGTATTATTGGCACTTCATAAACTGTTCTCACGTCAGGGTTGCTGAGGATGGCTTCCTCAGGTAGACTCCCATGGAGGGAGAGTTTCCTCTTCGCCTCCCTATCGAGCGGGACCGTAGCCCTAGCAACGATTAGGTCTGGTTGAATACCGATTCTACGGAGTTCTTGTATACTGTGCTGGGCTGGCTTAGTCTTGAGCTCTCCTGTTACGCTCAGCTTGGGGACAAGGACCACATGAACGAACATGACATTTTCGGTCCCTTCCTCGAGGAACAGTTGCCTAGCTGCCTCTAGGAATGGGAGGGACTCAATATCCCCGACCGTTCCTCCAATCTCTACTATCGTGACATCTGCTCCTTGCTCGAGGCTTATCTCCTTAATTTCTTGCTTGATTTCATCGGTTACATGCGGTATGATCTGAACCGTTTGCCCCAAGTAATCGCCTTTTCTCTCTTTCTGAATCACTGTGAGGTAGATCTTACCCGTCGTTATGTTGTTCCGCTTGGAAAGGTTAATGCCTAGGAAGCGTTCGTAATGACCTATGTCTAAGTCTGTTTCACCACCGTCCTCAGTTACGAAGACCTCTCCATGCATGTAAGGATTCATAGTGCCTGCGTCGACGTTGACGTACGGATCGATCTTGATTGCGGTCACTGAGTAACCTGAGGATTTAAGGAGGAGACCAATAGATGCTGATGTCACTCCCTTACCAAGTCCTGAGAGTACGCCGCCGGTCACGAAGATATACTTACTCACCCTAACCACAGGTTAGTTTCCATTGCCGTGAATAATAGGGTTTATCTCCGCCATACAGTTTTATGAGGTAGTTCCTTTATAAGGC
>JAGHCP010000121.1 GCA_021160415.1 Desulfurococcales archaeon | reverse complement strand
GGGAGGTGTGCTGGGGGGATAAGGGCGTCGTTCACTTCGGAGGTTCATGTGACTTTAATGATGGAGTCAATTAGGAGGTGGATTCGATGGAGCAAGGAAGTGCCGGGCATTGAGTTCCATCAGGACGGCTATTTATGGTTACTAACTAGTGAGGAGGAGGTGAAGCTGCATGAAAACCTGATGAAGCTCCATAATACCTTAGGAGTTCCCACCAGGATGCTGTATGGGGAAGAAGTGAAGGAAGTGGCGCCGACCATCAAGTTAAATGATGTGTTAGGAGCGCTTCACGACCCCACAGCGGGTAAGGCCAGCCCGTTCCACACGATCTCGGCTCTTAGGAGGGAGCTGATAGCTGGAGGCGTCAAGATTTTCGAGTACGTGAAGGTTAGGAAGCTCATTGAAGGCTCGGGAAGGGTTAAAGCCTTAGAATTTGAGGGTGGCGGTGAAGTCGGGGTTGAGGGGCACGTCGTAGTTGGAGCCGGGTATCAGAGTAGGGAACTCCTTAAATCGCTCGGGTATGAAGTACCTGTTGTGGGTGACCCTCATCACTTAATGATAACTGAGAAAGTAGCTCCCTTCCTAAAACCCCTTGTAATCCATAAGGCGTCAGGCTCATATGTGAACCAGGTTCCTTCAGGCGGCGTAATTATTGGGACAGAGTTCCCTGTACCTGAGAACGACCTGAGGCTTAGGTTTGCCTTCATTGAGAAAGCAGTTAAGAATATGGCTAAGTACTTCCCTCAAATACTGTCAGCTAACCTCCTACGTGTTTGGATAGGGTATTATCTGAAAACCCCGGACCATCACCCCATAATTGGGCTTCTACCGCATCACGACAACTTATTAGTCGCTACTGGATTTAGCGGGCACGGATATATGATGGCACCGATCGTGGGTGAGGAGTTAGCAAGCATTATTCACTTAGGCAAGCCCAGAAACCCGGAAACTGAGAAACTGAGGCCCTCAAGATTCCAAGAAGGGAAATTACTTGAGGAGAAAGCGGTCTTTGGTTAGTGGTTCGCAGGAGGGAACTGTGAGGAGGCCTAGGCTAGTAATTATCGACATAGATGGTACCCTAATAAATAACCCTATAAACTGGGGTGAGTTAAGGGAAAGAGTTAAGGATGTACTGGGGTTCCCACCTCCTTCGAAGCCTCTCGCTTACTTCATCGTTGAGTTAAGAGAGAAGGACAACTTCGCTGCTTGGGAGGTAGAGAAAGTTGTGAGGCAAGCAGAAATGGACAGCATTAAGACACTTTCCCCTGACGTTGCGCTACTGGACAGCATTAAGGCCCTCAGGAATTCAGGTGTGAGGATAGCTCTCGTTACTCTGAGAGGCAAGGACTCAGCGATTTCATTGCTCCGAAAAATAAGGATCATTGACTACATAGATCTTCTTCTAACGAGGGACGACGTTCCCTCCAGGCATAAGCAGCTCTTTCAATGCCTGCAAGAGTTTCAAGTAAAGCCCGATGAAGCCCTATTCATAGGCGACACTGAGGGTGACGAGGAAGCAGCTAAGGAGTTAGGGATACCCTCAGTAATTCTCCCACAAAGCCAAGGGTTAAGCGGCGTCAGGAAGGAGGTCATTTCCGTGTTGCAGGAGGTTCTCAGGACAGGGTTCACCACTTGAGGAAGGCCGGCCTCCCTTTATATATAGGGCCTAAAAGCATTACCTCCACCTCCTCATCTTTATCTACCCCTTCAAGAGATTCGTCGAGGATCAGGATCCCATTACCTTTCAGAAGCGTGGACAGTATACCAGAGCCTGTTAGGCGAAGAGGTTCAGCAAAGAGCTCACCCCTCTCCTCGAACACCGCAACCCTGTAATGAGATCTGAAACCCACAGCGTTAGCAACCCTCCTAGTTAGGCGAGCCTTGACTTTAGGCCTTGGAAGAGGCTCCATGCCCATCACCTTCTCCACAACGGGCTTGAGGAAGTTCTCAAGACCTACGAGGCATGCCACTGGTAGGCCCGAAAGCATTAAGACAGGCTTACCCCTTACGACGAAGGCCCCCGCTGTTCTGCCAGGCCTCAAATTGACTCCATGAAACACCAACTCGGCCCCATCTATTGACGAGATGGCTTCGGGGACAACGTCTCTACCACCTACAGAGGTACCCCCTGTAACCACAATGATGTCATGGTCTCTGAGAGCATTAATGAGGATCTCCCGAATTCTCACCTCATCATCCCCGACAATCCCCAGAACCTCCGCCTCGCAGCCCAGCTCCTCAGCATATGAAGCTATTAACGGTCCTGATGAATTCGGTATTCTGCCCCCTCCACTTTGGGTTAGAACCACATCATATAGTTCATCACCAGTGTTGATTATTCCAACCCTTAGCTTACGAAATACTTTAACACGCTTAAACCCGCCTTGAGCTAAGGCTGCCACATGCCATGGCCTAATCATGGTTCCCTTCTTCGCCAAGAGCTCCCTTGCCTTGAAGTCTTCCCCTCTCAAGCTCACATTCCTGAACTTAGCGACCGATCTATATACGTATACATACTCTCCTTCCACATCCACGTACTCCACAGGCACTACCGCATCAGCGCCTTCAGGCAGTTCACCACCTGTGAAGATGAGAACAGCTTCACCTTCATTCACCTTTAGTCCTTCAGGCTTAGTGCCGGCTTCGACGGTCCCAACAACCCTCAAGGGTATGGGATTCGACTCGCTCGCCCCCGTGACGTCCGACGACCTAACTGCGTAGCCATCTACAGCTGATCTATTGTAGGGAGGGTAATCAGCTGGTGCTACAACGTCCACCGCCAGAACTCTACCTGCGGCTTCATATATGGAGATCTCCTCAACCTCAAGAGGTATGCGAATCCTCGATAGAAGCCTCTCACGCGCCACGTCAACATTCTCCCAAGACCTAAAACCTCTGAGTTTCTCCCTCCCCGGCATATCTGCCCAACCTCTTAACTAACTTATCAATCCCTGAAACTAACCCATTAAGTGAGGTGCGTTCGCTGCATGATATAGCTGATGCGCTCATGTCGGCTCTTAACGGGGAGACCGTCACGTAGCCCTCCTTGAGGAGATGTGTGTCCGTACCTTCCTCAACCACAGGCTCACCTACGAGCCAGTAGTACTCCCTGCCTCTGGGATCCATTCTCCTCACGAACCCCTGCCTGAATCTTAGCCTCTGAGTCCTGCTAGGGATTACTGCCCCCTTGGGGGTGTGGGTCGCGGGTAGGTTGATGCTGAGCGTGTCAACGCAAGTGAACCATCCATTCTCCAGCACGTACTTTGCAACATACTTCACGACATTCCTAACCATGAAGGCGTACTCCGGTATTTCGAACTCTGCATCCGTTTTAACGTCAGCGGAAACAGCAACTGATGGAAACCCGAAAAGTCCTGCCTCAACGGCGGCCTGAACAGTACCGGAATAAAGTATGTTCTGAGATGATGTGTTCTCACCGATATTCACGCCTGAAAACACAATATCAGGTTTGAACCCCAGTATGCTTACTGCTGCGTGAAACGCATCCACGGGGGTTCCGTTCACCACGTGTACCTCGATATCGAATATCTTGAGTTCACGGAGAAAAATTGGTTTATGCAAGGTAAGGGAGTGCCCGCCTCCTGATTTGGGGGTCTCAGGAACTACCGCGATGACTTCCCCCACCTCCTGCAATACCCTGAACATTAAGGGAAGGCCTAAGGTCATGAACCCATCATCGTTTACTAACAGTATTTTACTGCCCACAACTAAAGCACCTAAACTTCGTTAAGCAGGACTGACTAATAATGGTTCTCACAGTAGAAACTACTTAAAAATCAACACCCACTTACGTAATGGACGGGCAGATGTTCGAGGAATTCCTTAGACTGGCTTCAGAACTAAGTCAACGCACAGAGATGATTGATTCAGGGAACGCTTTGCCTGACGAGTTCTTCGCTGAGCACCCACCTATTAAGAAGATTCCTCCACCGATTGAACGGCCATCATTAATCGGTGTGGACGCTGCATCCGTATCTCTTCATACAGCTTTAGGCGAAGTTGCTGTTGTTGGCGGCGCTATTGTGGATAAAGAAATTCACACCCACCCTGATTTAGGAGGCCATCACTCAGGCCCCCCATATATAGGGGCTCCCTACTCGGCAGGGCTGACGTTCGTGGCGGACAAGTATGTCATTCTAGGTATTCCGTACAGGGAAGATCCTTTCCTGCCTGAGGGTGCGATATCCAGCGACTTAAGAATGAATCTAGAGGTGTATCTTATCAAAGAGGTTTCGGTGATTTACGGGGAGGGGCTTCTCATGATTGACGGCCCAGCAACATATCCTTTCTCAATCACTGAATCCTCATCGAGGTGGGCTGAAGAGGTAGGGATGTTGAACCGGTTGAGGAGTGAAGCCATACTTGAGGCTTTCAAGACAGGCCTTACTCCCATATGTGTTGTTAAGAGGGTGTGGAGATCCTATCATATCCCTCAGGCTTCAGAGGCAGGGCTAAATGATGTTGTATACTTGATGAGGGTTGCTAAGAATTCTTTAAGGGATGGGGTTCCGGTACTGGTT
>JAGHCP010000035.1 GCA_021160415.1 Desulfurococcales archaeon | reverse complement strand
GTTGAAGGGGGTGTGATGGACCCGCGCCTCGGCGTTATAGAGCCGGGGCAAAGATGCGCGACCTGCGGGAACACCCTTGCGCGGTGCCCAGGTCACTTCGGCCACTTAGAGCTGGCGAGACCTGTGGTGCATATAGGGTTCGTTAAGCATATCTACGACCTTCTCAGAGCAACGTGCAGAAAGTGCGGGAGGCTTAAGCTCCCTGAGGAGGAGATTAGGCGTTACCTAGATCTTTACGACAGGCTCAAGGACAGATGGCCGCAGCTCGCCAGGTCGCTCTCCGAGTACGTTAAGAGGAAAGCAATTAAGGTGACGAAGTGCCCGCACTGCGGGGAACCGCAATACAAGATAAGGCTTGAAAAACCCACGACGTTCATCGAGGAGGGGCCTCTGGGGAGGTTATGGCCTAATAAGATAAGGGAGTGGCTTGAGAGAATACCTGATGATGATTTAAGGCTTCTGGGCTACGACCCAGAGGTCGCCAGGCCTGAGTGGATGATAATCACGGTGCTGCCCATCCCGCCAATAGCTGTTAGGCCGTCAATACTTCTTGAGACAGGGATAAGGTCGGAGGATGACCTGACCCATAAGCTAGTCGACATTATAAGGACCAATGAGAAGCTAAGGGAAAGCATAAACTCGGGGGCCCCCGAAGTCATTGTTGAGGACCTCTGGGAGCTTCTCCAGTACCACATAACGACATACATAGATAATGAAGTGCCTGGCGTCCCACCAGCGAAGAGAAGGTCTGGTATGCCGCTGAGAACGCTGGCTCAGAGGCTCAAGGGTAAGGGAGGCAGGTTCAGAGGTAACCTGTCAGGTAAGAGGGTTGATTTCTCGGCAAGGACCGTGATCAGCCCAGACCCCAACATAAGTGTTAACGAGGTTGGTGTCCCTAAGGACATCGCGATGACGCTGACGGTGCCGGTGAGGGTGACAGCGTGGAACATAGATGAGGTCAGGAAGTACGTTTTGAACGGGCCCTACAGATACCCGGGAGCTAATTACGTCATTGACCCTAACGGTAGGAGGATTGACCTAAGATTCATAAAGGACCTGAAAGCCATTGCTGAAGGCCTTAAGCCGGGCTACGTGGTTGAGAGGCACCTCATAGACGGGGATATAGTTCTCTTCAACCGGCAACCATCCCTCCACAGGATGTCGATCATGGCTCACGTTGTCAAGGTGCTTCCCGGGAAGACCTTCAGGCTACACCTAGCTGTGTGTCCGCCCTACAACGCGGACTTCGACGGTGATGAGATGAACCTTCACGTGCCTCAAAGCGTTGAAGCAAGGGCTGAAGCCAAGTCGCTGCTCTTAGTTCAGGAGCACATCCTCAGCCCGAGGTACGGAGGTCCCATAATAGGCGGGATCCAGGACTTCATCAGTGGGGCTTACCTCCTCTCTTCAAAGGCGACGCTCTTAACCAAGGATCAGGTCTCAGACCTCCTTGCGAGCGTTGGGTTTGAGGGTGAGATACCGGAGCCCGCCATCCTCTCACCTAAGAAGGCGTGGTTAGGGAAGCAGATATTCAGCCTGCTCCTCCCGGAGAACTTCAACTTCATGAAGGAAGCTAACATATCGAGCGGTGAGTTGAAGTGCGGGGATGAGGAATGTTTCTGGGATTCCTACTTAGTGGTGAAGAAGGGTAAGCTCCTTCTGGGCGTTCTGGATAAGGCGGCCATCGGTGCGCAGAAGCCGGAGTCAATGCTTCACTACCTGATTAGGGAGTACGGCAACACCTTCGGGAGGGAATTCATGGATAAGGCCTTCAAGATGTTCCTCCGCTTCATCGAGATGAGGGGCTTCACGATGTCTATTAACGACATAATAATTCCTAGGGAGGCGTACGACGAGATCAGGCAGGTCTACGAGAGGGCGAAGGAGGAAGTTGCGAAGCTGGTGCAGAGCTTCAAGGAGGGGAAGCTTGAGGTGATGCCTGGGAGGACCCTTGAGGAAACCCTTGAGATTAAGATACTTGATGTGTTGTCGAGGGCTAGGGATGAGGCCGGCGAGATCGCTGTGAAGTACCTTAACCCGTTCAACAACGTATTCATTATGGCTAAGACGGGGGCTAGGGGTAGCACCCTAAACATCACTCAGATGGCCGCTATGCTCGGGCAGCAGTCGGTAAGAGGGCAGAGAATAAGTAGAGGGTACAGGGACAGAACGTTACCGCACTTCAAGAAAGGCGAGATCGGGCCTGAAGCAAGAGGTTTCGTAGCTAACTCATTCGTGAGGGGCTTAACGCCGATCGAGATGTTCTTCCATGCGGCAGGCGGTAGGGAAGGTCTGGTGGACACTGCTGTGAGGACCTCTCAGAGTGGGTACATGCAGCGGAGGCTCATCAACTCACTGCTGGATCTAGTCGTCACTTACGACGGTGCTGTGCGGAGCGCTTACGGCGAGCTAATACAGTTCAAGTACGGGGAGGACGGCGTAGACCCTAAGAACACGTCCTTCGGTGACGCAGTTAAGGTGTCGAGAATAGTCGAGAAGCATGTCGGGTGGAAGAGGTAGGGTGGTTTAGATGGGTTCCAGTGGAAAAGTTGAGGAAATTATTGAGGAGATCGGGCAACCAGCCCAGTTAGTTGATAAGGTCATATCCCGTTTCAAGAAGGTTCCTGAGGAGCTGAGGAGCGAGATCAGGGATGTTTTGGTCAGGGAGGTAGCTGAGCTAGGCATTAAGGAGGAGAAGGAGGTTTCTTCAAGGTTTAAGGAGCTGCGCAGGAGAGCTGAGGCTGTTCTGAAGGTTGCTGGGCCTGCTAAGGAAGTTCTGCCTGAGGGAATTTATCTGGAGCTCGTCAGGGAGCTCTTCAAGACCTGCGTCACCACGGAACTAACCGAGGAGGAAATGGTGGTCATAAGGGACGACGCAATTAGGACTTACTTAAAGGCTTTAGTCGATCCTGGCGAGCCCGTAGGTACCGTCGCAGCTCAGTCAATCGCTGAGCCAGGAACGCAGATGACTCTAAGAACGTTCCACTACGCAGGTGTTAGGGAGCTTAACGTGACTCTAGGCCTCCCCAGGCTAATTGAGTTGGTGGACGCTAGGAAAATGCCTGAAACGCCGATGATGGAGATCCATTTGGATGAGGAGCACAAGTACGATAGGGATAAGGCTTTAGAAGTCGCTAGAAGGATTGAGATGACCAAGCTGGAAACGGTTGCTTCAGCTGCGGACATAGACCTATTCAGCAATCAACTCATAATAACGCTTGACCCGACAATGCTTCAGGATAAGGGACTGACGAGGGAGGACATAATTAAAACGCTTTCCAAAAGCAAAACGCTGTCCGGTAAGGTCAAGCCCGACCCGGAGGACCCCAACGTAATAATCATTGACATGCCTAAGAACTACGACATCATTAAGGCGCAGAAATTCAGGGACAGGATATTCAGGATGAAGCTGAAAGGCGTTAAAGGGATCAACAAAGTCATAGCTCAGAGGAGGAGGGACCCGAAGACCGGGAAGCACTACTACGTGCTAATAACGGACGGAACGAATCTCGCCGCAGTCCTCAAGATTGAAGGCGTTGACCCGACGAAAACCAAGTCCAACAGCGTACATGAAATAGAGAGTGTTCTCGGCATAGAGGCGGCGAGGGAAGCCTTAATCAGGGAAATTAAGAATACACTAGACGAACAGGGACTCGACGTGGACATTCGGCACATTATGCTGCTGGCTGACATGATGACTAGGACAGGCAGTTTAAGGCAGATTGGCAGGCACGGCATAGCTGGTGAGAAACCCAGCGTCCTCGCTAGAGCTGCGTTCGAAATCACCGTCAAGAACCTCTTCGACGCAGGCGCCTCAGGAGAGACCGACAGCATAGAGGGTGTGGCTGAGAACGTGATCATAGGGCAGGTCGCCCCCGTGGGCACCGCCCTAGTTGAGTTGAGGATGGATCCAACCAAAATTAAAAAGCCTGTTAACAAGTAAGGTGGGGTGCGACGAATGTCTAGGACGGCAAGCCTTGACAACGAGGTCAGGCTCCTGATTAAGACAGGTAAGTTTGTTTTGGGGGCTAAGAGATCCATAGAGGCGATTAAGCTAGGTAAGGCCAAGGGCGTCGTGTTAGTTACTAAGCTGCCTAGAAGGATAGAGGAGGACGTCGTGTACTATGCGAGGATAGGTGGGATTAAGGTCGTCAGGTTCAACGGCAGTAGCTACGACTTAGGGGTAGCTATTGGTAAGCCATACCCTGTTTCAACGATAGCTATACTAGACCCGGGCGAGTCATCTCTTTTAGAGGAGGGTGAGGTCTGACGTGCCTGTGAAGTTGACGAGTGAGGAGCTACGCTACATGGCTCTCCTAAGCGACGTTACTGGAGTTTCCGCTAAGGACTGCATAATTGACGACGACTCCGGAACGATAATTTTCATAGTGCCTCCGGGGCAGGCCGGGCTTGCCGTGGGCGCTAAAGGCAAGAACGTTAAGAGGCTTTCCAAGATCCTAGGCAGGAGGATAGAGATCGTCGAATATGCGGATAGCTTGGAGGACTTCGCTAAGAATATCTTCCTGCCGGCCAGGGTCCTAAAGATTAGGCTCAATAAGATGCCTGACGGCAGGAAAGTTCTCTACGTGAAAGTCGACCCTGAAGACAGAGGGATAGCTATCGGTAAGAACGGCAGGAACGTTGCTAAAGCAAAAGCTATTCTAAGCAGATACTATGGCATAGACGCTGTGTCGGTGTCATGAAGTAACGTTTTTAAGTTCCGCAACAACCCGAAGAAGGTGGCATGGAGACATGACTGGGAAGAAGTCGCCTTACGGCCTTCATGCAGCAAGGAAGTTGAGGTTGAAGAGGCTTAAGTTCAGGTGGAGCCAGACAGAGTTCAGAATAAGGATGCTTAGGCTTAAGGAGAAGCACGACCCCCTGGGAGGGGCCCCGATGGCTAGGGGAATAGTGCTGGAGAAGGTAGGGGTTGAGTCAAGGCAGCCGAACTCAGCTTTAAGGAAGTGCGTAAGGGTTCAGCTAGTCAAGAACGGGAAGGTCGTTACAGCCTTCGTTCCGTATGACGGGGGGGTGAATTTCATAGACGAGCATGACGAGGTAATAATCGCCGGGATCGGGGGGAGCCAGGGCAAGTCTCTAGGTGACCTACCAGGTGTTAGGTATAAGGTAATAATGGTTAACGGTGTTTCCCTGGACGCCTTAATTAAAGGCAAGAAGCAGAAGCCCGTCAGGTGAATCCGTTAGGAGATACGGTCTCAGAACTCCTCTTCTTCCTCCTCGTCTTCCTCATAATCCATGAAGTCCTCTTCTTCCTCTCCCTCCTCCGCCTCGAGCTCCTTAGATATCCTAACGACTTCCTCCGTCACGTAGACAGGCTTACCGAATAGCAGGGCAAGGAAAATGGCGTGGGAAGGGATCATAGTTCTCTTGATGTTGATTCCGTCAACACTCATGTAAACGCTTGCGCTGTAGGTACCCATAGACCTGTTGAATCCGTCGATCACGACGATGTGTATGAAGTCACGGAACTCACTTAGCCTAGGCTGAACCATGATTAAGATCTCGTATATTGAGTCCCTCGGATCTCCACCGCCGATCTCGGCCTCATCGTACCTCGACAACTTAGCTATGGCCTTCGTTATGTCTAGGGGGACGTTATACAGTGTTAAGACGTCTCCGTTCTCTAGAATGCAGTTGAGGGCACCCATCTCGAACCCGTCAGTCTCCGTGATTAGCGGCTCGAAGTCAATCACCTTTACTAGCTCTGCTGCTTCCCCCACATGCTTCACCACACATCTAAGGCATCTTCGAATCCGTAACAGCACTTAAATCTTTTAAAGTCCTAAGTGGAAAAGCCGTAGGTAATAAGGGATGAGTGAGCAAGCCCCGAAGATAGGGACAGTCGAGATTAAGCTGTTCGGTAAGTGGAGCTACGAAGGCGTGGTGGTCAGGGACCCTAGCCTTAAGAAGTATATATCGCTGAGGCCTGTTTACCTCCCCCACACAGGTGGGAGACACGAGCATAAAAGGTTCGGTAAGGCTGAGGTACCAATAGTTGAGAGACTGATGAATGACTTGATGAGGCACGGCAGGAACGCAGGGAAGAAGCACCTAGCCTACAACATCGTTAAGCTGGCCTTCGAGATAATACATGCGAAGACAGGGGAGAATCCCCTCCAGGTGCTGGTTAGGGCTATTGAGAACGCGGCGCCTAGGGAGGAGACGACGAGGATAATGTATGGAGGCATAATATACCACGTAGCCGTTGACGTGGCTCCATTAAGGAGGGTTGACCTAGCCCTCAGGTTCCTAACTGAGGGGGCCCGCAACTCTGCTTTCCGCTCGCCTAAGAGCATGGCTGAGTGCTTAGCTGAGGAGATAATTGCGGCAGCGAATAACGACCCGAAGAGCTACGCAATATCGAAGAAGGAGGAGATCGAGAGAATAGCTCTGAGCTCTAGATGACGGCTCCTTGTTTTTAACTTATTTAAACATTCAACTGCTTTCTTCGTGGTGGTTCACCTCCGCTTAAAAAACTTTTATAAGGTAGGCATTCCCTAACTACTTGACGAAGTGACGAGGTGGTAATGCCATGAGCAGTAAGAAGAAAGAACACCTGAACTTGGTCGTAATCGGTCACGTCGACCACGGTAAGAGCACCCTAGTAGACCACCTCCTCCTAGAGCTTGGGGCGTTAGACCCCAAGATGGTTAAGGAGGTTGAGGAGGCAGCTAAGAAAGCCGGTAAGGAGACCGAGAAGTACGCGTGGTTCCTTGACAGGCTTAAGGAGGAGAGAGACAGAGGAGTGACGATCGCCCTGACATTCATGAAGTTCGAGACGCCGAAGTACTACTGGACAATCATCGACGCTCCCGGACACAGAGACTTCGTTAAGAACATGATTACTGGTGCGAGCCAGGCGGACGTCGCCCTCCTGGTGGTTTCGGCGAAGACAGGTGAGTTCGAGGCCGGTATGAGCAGGGAAGGCCAAACCATGGAGCACATCGTCCTCGCAAGGACTATGGGCATCGACCAGATGGTTGTTGCCATCAGCAAGATGGACATCACAGACCCTCCGTGGAGCAAGGAGAGGTACGAGAAGGTTGTCAACACACTGAAGAAATTCATGAAGTCTCTGGGTTACAAGGTCGACCAGATACCATTCGTGCCTGTCTCAGGGTGGACGGGAGACAACATCATGCAGAAGTCTCAGAACATGCCTTGGTATAACGGGCCGACGCTGGTCGAGGCCTTAGACGCGGTTACGCCTCCACCGAAGCCTATCGATAAGCCTCTCAGGATACCTATTCAGGAGGTCTACTCAATATCAGGCGTCGGTACAGTCCCTGTAGGCAGGGTTGAGACAGGTAAGATAAAGGTCGGCGATAAGATAGTGTTCATGCCTCCAGGCGTTGTCGGCGAAGTGAGATCTATAGAGATGCACCACGAGAAGCTGCAGGAAGCCATCCCCGGGGACAACAT
>JAGHCP010000117.1 GCA_021160415.1 Desulfurococcales archaeon | reverse complement strand
GTTATGGGGCTTAGGGATTAAGTATTTACATCCCCTCCGCAATTTAAGGGGTGAGGGATCAACGCTTTGATCAAGGCATTCATCACTGAGGGGGACTTAAGCGTTGACGACTTAATTAAGTTGATTCTTAAGCCGTCCCACAGGGAGGGCTGCGGCGCTATAGTCACTTACGTAGGGTACGTTAAGGCCGTTGTGGACGGTGAGAGGGTTGAGGAGGTTGTCTTCGAAGTCAAGGATGAGTTCGAGGACTTCCTGAATAGAGTCGCTGAGGAGGTCGCCGGTAAGTACGGCCTACACGACGTGATCGTCGCCCATAAGGAGGGGGCACTTAAACCCGGGGAGACCGTGATGTACGTGGTGGTTTCAGCCGTCACGAGGGATCAGGCGTTCAGGGGGGCTAGGGAGATAGTAGATAGGATTAAGTCTCAGGCGCCTATGAGGAAGGTTGAGAGAAGGGAGGGTGGGACGTACTTGGTGGGTGAGGGAGGGGAGAGACGGAGGATCGACGGGTGAGGGCTCGGCAAGGAACTCGTTTTTAACTGTTTACGGCCGGATGTTTTGAGGGGCTCGCGTTGAGGGGCTCTACGTGGGTGCTACCTGCCATACTTGCGTTGAGCGTTGCTGGAGCGGCCGTTAAGTCCGCAGGCGCTTTCCTCTACGGCTCCAGGTCGCTCTTCGTGGATTCCCTGACGTGCTTCGCTAACCTGGTCGCGGTGGCGGCCACCACTCATTTCTACAGGGTTAGCTTGGAGCCGCCCGACATCGACCATCATTTCGGTCATTACAGGCTGGGTTACGGGGGCACGATAGTCAGCATGCTTGCATACGCCTTCGTCGCAGGTATAGCTGTTTCCACCCTCCTTCAGAGCGAGAGCTACGAGGTACACATAAGCGCGACCTGGATGGCCGTGGCTGGCCTCGTTCTGTACTCCGGAGCTATATTCCTGGCCCACAAGTTCGGGAGCTTCCTGAAGGCGTACGCGGTATTCACCGTGAGTGAGGTCATCGAGAGCTTAGTGGTGGTGGCGGCTTCCTCCGGGGGCGCGTTGGTTAACTACCGAATTGACCTGGCTGGGGCGGCAGTCATAACTGCGTACATATTCATCGAGCTGTACGGTACAGGGAAGAACGTGATTACGTGCTTAAGCGACGTAGCCCCTCCTCCGCACTTCGTGGAGAGGGTTAAGGAGGTTGTGGAGTCCCACGGGTTCAGGTTGGTCAGCGTTAAGCTCAGAAAGGTGAGTGAGAACCTGACGCACGGCGACCTAGTACTGAGGCCTGAAGGGCTGAGGCTTGAGGAGGCCGTTAAGAGGACTAAGGACGTTAAGGAGTTACTTAAGAAGGAATTCAACCTCGACTGCTCGGTGGAGCTCACTATTTAAGCCTTGAAGCCCCGCAGGTACTCCCCGACCCTCACAGCGTCCACAGTTTCCTTCACATCATGCGTCCTCACCGCGTCAGCTCCGTTGAAAACCGCGATAGCTGTAGCTGCAAGCGATGCTGAAAGCCTCTCCTCAGCCTTGACCCTCCCAGTGATTTCCCTCAGGAAGGACTTCCTTGAAACCCCTACAAGCACAGGCCTCTTCAGCACGGAGAGCTCCCCAAGCCTAGCCAGGATCCGGGAGTCCCACACGTACCACGGAGGGTTCGCGGGCCTTATGAACCCTATCGCCGGATCGATGACGACTTTCCGTGGATCTATGTCTGCCTCGGCGCAGATCCGCAGGGACTCTTCGAGAGCACCAACAACCGCCCTCACCGGGTCAGCCCCCTCAACGTCCCGGGTTGGTTTGGCTGCGACTATGAGGGACGCCCCGTACTCCCTCACCACGGAAGCCATCTTCGGGTCCCCCTTAAGGCCGGAAACGTCGTTAACTATTGAGGCCCCTACCTTCAGAGCAGCTTCCGCGACTTCAGACCTCGTCGTGTCTATCGATATAGGGACGCCGATGCCTGCATGCGCTAGGGCCTTGACTGCCTCAACAGCTCTCCTAACCTCCTCCTCCACAGGTATATCCGTTTCGAGGTAGGGAGCGGTTGACTTAGCCCCCACGTCAATTATGTCCGCTCCTTCCCTAACCTGCTTCAGCGCTTCCTCAATGACTTCCTCCGGGGAGGTCCTAACCGACCCTTTATAGAAGGACTCGGGGGAGACGTTAATCACCCCCATGACCCTGACGGGGTTTCCGCCTCCCACCTTAACCCCTCCTAAATCAGCGACCCACTCCGTGCTCACCACCCGATCTTCTGTTACGGGTCTAAGCATTAATGCCTTCCCTGCATGGATCTTCACGTCGGGCAAAATGCTTTAGGTATGCCTTAATCGCCCTCCCAGCGTAGGCATTGGCGCCTCTCTCGGTCCCTCTGTGCTCCCCTCCGAAGTACCTGAGGTGGTGGTAGAACTCATGCATTATGATGAACGGGGTTCCTGTACTCACCCGATGACCTCAGCCTCAGGCGAAACCAACTGAACCAGCAGGCCGCTAACTAAGGCAGCAACAGGAAGAACCACGAGCACCACCCACCTCCTCCCAGCCCTCAATGCATAAAGCGACAGGTCAGGGGCCAAGAATCCCAACGAAGAACTCATAGCTAAGCCAGTGAAGAAAGCGACAAGAGACACGGCGTAGTAAAGCGC
>JAGHCP010000059.1 GCA_021160415.1 Desulfurococcales archaeon | reverse complement strand
GCGTTGAACCGCTCCTGGGGCTCATTTGTCACCCCATATCTCAACCCCCATAGTTTTTGCCTTCTCTTCACACCTTCTAACAACCTCTATGAACTTCTCAGCGACTTCTTTTGACACCGCCCTCTTCGCCAGCAGGTGCTCGGCACCTATTAGCTCTGTGGTTTCTGAGAATATCACCGTCCCACCTAAATCAATGAGCTTGTCAGCTACGTACCCGCAACAGGGTTGGATACGAGCCCGGATGTCGTGTCGGAACCGCCGCATTCCAATGCTAGCACTATATCCGAGATATCGACTTCCTCCCTCCTTAACTTTGAGGCCTCCTGAGCGAATTTTCGCACAATTCGAGTCCCTTTCTCCACAGCTTTCAGAGTGCCTCCACACTCCTGTATTGAAATGTAGTCAACGTCCTTCCCAGTAGCCGCTATTCCTTCAGCAACTCTTTCAGCCTGCACGCTCTCGCAACCTAGACCTACCACCAAAACCGCCGCTACATTCGGGTTCCTGCCTAGACCTATCAGAACTTTCTCAGTAAGTTCTAGATCCGCCCCTATTTGGCAACAGCCATGCTGATTAGGGATCGCTACAGCGCCCTCCACATTGTTCGCGATCCGCGCAGCCACTTCACTAGCGCAAACCACGGAAGGTATCACTAATACGTGATTTCTTATACCTACCTTCCCGTCAGGTCTAACATACCCCTGTATCTTCATTTCTTCACCCCCCAGTCACCTCTACCCCTCAAACTCTCAACATTATGCACATGAACATGCTCACCAACCTTAATCGGCGCTGTAGCCCTACCAATAACCTCCCCATACTTTATCACGTATTCCCCCATCCCGATTTCCTTAATCGCGAACTTATGCCCGAACGGAATATCGTCCAACAATGTAACCTTGATCTCCTCACCACCCGCATCCACAACCACCTCTTCATCCTTACTCAAGTCAGTCAATGCTGTAGCCACATTATCCCTCCTATGTATAACCAAAGCCTTCCTCATACAGACCACCTCACTCAGACCCACTCCCCCGCTTACCGGGCGTAACGATTAATCTTCCAACAATCCCAATAGCCACCCCAACCCAGTAACAGCGTGAAGCTGGAAGCCGCGAAGACCAGAAACTTACCCACACTAATCTCCCCAAATAGAAACTACGGTAAGGCACCTAAGGTTTTGAGTATGCTTATCACCCTAAGAAATAAGAAAGCCTACTAACACCCTCTGGCTTAGCAGCTACTTTTCTTGCACACATGAAATCAAATCCTCATCGAATATGCTTTAAATTCCCCCCAATCTTGAGGGCTATGGATACAAGTAAAGTAGCACGCTATCTAACCATTAAAGGAACCATAAACTTCTATTTTTCTGTCAAAGATGCTAGTTAAAAATAGGTAAACCAGCTCCTAAAATAATAATAACACTCATCCATATTGACTTTATTTTAGCTTCTTCGCATCTAATGTTTTTGGTGAAGGTTTTTGGATCGGTTGTGTGATTTGCTTTCGTTGAGGGGTAAGGTTTCTTTGATTACTGGGGCTGCTTCCGGTATTGGTGAGGCTATGGCTTTGAGGTTTGGTGAGGTTGGATCTGATCTTTACTTGGTTGATGTTGATGAGGAGGGTTTGAGGAGGGTCGCTGGGAGGGTTAAGGGTGAGTTCGGGGTTGATGTTCGTTCTTTCCGTGTTGATTTGAGGAGTAAGGCGGAGGTTGATAGGTTGTGGGGTGAGATTAGAGGTTCTGAGCCTGATGTCCTTGTGAATAATGCGGGTGTTTATCTTTTCAGGGATTTCCTTGAGGTTAATGAGGACTTCCTTGAGTTGACGCTTTCAGTTAATTTGAAGTCGGTTTTCTGGATGTGTCAGCACATGATTAGGGCTAGGAAGGGGAGGGGAGGTGTGATCATTAATGTGGGGTCTATTGAGGCCGTCCTTCCCTTCGCTAAGGGCTTAGTTCATTACGACGTGAGTAAGATCGGCGTTATCGGTTTAAGCAGGGCTTTGGCTAGGGAGTACGGTAAGGACGGGTTCAGGGTTATCGCCCTTGTTCCGGGAGGTATTGAGACTAAGGGTGTTGAGAAACTGAAGAGGGAGGCCATCCTTAAGTTGAAGATCGATGTGATTAAGACGGGGGTGAACTTCATGAGTAGGTTACCCCTGGGGAGGATGGGGAAGCCTGACGAAGTGGCTAGGATGGCGGTTGTGCTCGCGTCCGACCTGGCGAGCTACGTTACGGGTGCTGTCATACCTGTGGATGGGGGGTTCCTGTCGGCTTGAGGTGGAATTAAAAATCATAGCTTCAGCTTACCTACAGCCTTAACCCTTATCTTAACGGCGTTCCCTGGGAGGTACGGCAGTGCGATCTCCTCTACCTCAACCACCTCGACAGTTGCGGGGTCCGCCCCGGCTTCTACGGCTTTCCTCCTAGCTTCATCGGAGGCTTGAGATATCGCTTCCTCCCTAGTCACGTGGTCGTATGAGAATGCCTTCTCAACCATCCCCCCGACTAACGCTGTCGCTGCCCCTAAGGCGTTAGCTGACTGCGCGTATTCAGGCCTTATGACCTCCTTAGCCCCCCTAAGCTTCCTCGGCCACATAAGGGAACCCCCGCCTACGAGGATAACCGTTACGGGCTCCGCTGAAGTCTTAACCTTATCTATAGATTCCTCAAGCTTCCTCACCATGTAGTCGTAGGCCTTCTCAACGACGTCGCCAGGTATTAGTTGCTTAGCTCTCTCAGGGTCGCATGCTGGGTCGTCGATCCTCATCACGCCCTTAGCCAGGGCTATGTCCGTTGCCGTGATGGTGTTGCCTCCCCACGAAATCCCCTCCTCTATGAGGCGGTACCCAACGCTCACCGGCCCTACAGTGACTTCACCGCCCTCAACCTTAACTATCGAGCCGCCGGCCAGCCCCACAGCCACTATGTCGGGCGACCTGATGTTCGTCCTCACACCCCCTACCTCTATCTCAAGGGCCTCCCTAGGGTAGCCGTTGGTCAGAACGCCGATGTTGCTTGTTGTCCCCCCTGTATCGACCACTATCGCATCCTTGATCCCTGTTAGGACGTACGCCCCCCTGATGCTGTTGCTTATTGGTGCGACGACGGTGAATATTGGGTACCTCTGAATGAATTCCGCTTTGGCTGTGGTTCCGTCGTTCTGGGCGAAGAACATGGGGACTTCCTCAATACCTAGGTTCGCCAGGCTCTGCCTTAAGCTCTGAATCGCTTTCCTCATCACCGAGATTGACGCGGCATTGAGGATTGTGGCGTTCTCCCTCTCTAGGAGGCCCATGCTACCTATTTCATGCGAGAGGATCACAGGGACGTCGTTAAGGAACTCCCTAACTATTTCAGACGCCCTTAACTCGTGGTCAGGGTTAACTATTGAGAAGACCGAGGAAATAGCTACGGCGTCAACCCCTAACTCGGCGAATCTCTGAGCTGCTTTCCTCACAGCTTCCTCGTCGAGGGGAGCAATCTCCTCACCTGTGTATTCATGGCCGCCCCTAATGATGACCTTAGCTGCCTCCACAGCACCCCTTAAATCTGAGGGCCAGTCAAGCATGGGCTCTATTGAGGTGGTTGCTGGGGCGCCTATCCTTATAACGCCGACCTTACCTAACCCTTTCCTCTGAACTATCGCGTTAAGTATGTGCGTGGTTCCGAACATCACGGCCACGACTTCCGAAGGGCTGAAGCCTCCCTCCTTGAGCAGCTTCCTTAAGCTCTCAACTATGCCTGAAGTCACGTCCGCAGTAGTTCTCGCCTTAACTGCGTGTATCACGTTACTTGATTCATCGATGGCGACGGAATCAGTGTGGGTGCTCCCCACATCTATACCTATGCGCACCTTCACCGGAATCACCCCGACCTCCTAGCAGCGATCTCTACGGGGGTGTACTCGACGTCGTACCCGAAGTACTTAGGACCGACTACCTTCAGGGCTTCCCCCGTTCTCCACTTTGGGTCGCAGGGAATTCCTAGGACCGCGACCCTTAGCCCGTACTTAAGCCTCTCCGTAGTTATCGGCTTGGCTGAGTCCTTCTCCACGATCGTGATTAGGTCCGGGACCGAAGCGAGGACCTCACCGTCCTTAATCGCTATCAGGTTTTCGTTCTGGAACTTAACGACGAGTTTAGAGCCCCTGAACTCATCGAGCCCCTCAATAGTCGCTTCACCTCTGGCGAAGCCACCTGTCGCCCTCCTAACCACATCAACAATTTTACCCTTGAAAAGGAGGAACCCTTTAGTGGCGTCGAGCAGTGCGTCAAGAGGATTCCTTCCCGACTTCTTCGCATCCCTTAACTCCCTCCCAATCATGATTTCCTTCGTAAGGGAGTTCCTCACTGCCGCCTGCTTGAATTGCTTGCCACTCATAGGGTATATTGAGATCCACGCTACACCGCCGAACTTAACCGTTATAGCCCTAGCGACCCTCTCAGCCCAGAAATTGTCTATGGTGTCCAGAATAACGGAATTCCCTTTCTCGTCAGCCATGGACATAGGGGTCGCACTAACGCCATAAAGATGGAACGTAACCATCTGAAGTTCCGGGAACGCGCGTCCCATGCCGTCACCATCTATTACGGGCCTCCCCAACTCAGCAGCTGTTGCAAGGGGGATCGTCGAGTTCATACCTCCGGCCTCGATACATATAATGTAGTCAGCTTTCCTGCCGAAATACTTCTCAAGAGACTTAAGTGACTCTGCTGCCTCCTTACCGCTAGGTAGCTTCTCAATCATGACGACCGGGGCTCCCATACCCGCCACAGCGACTACGAAGGCATCGTCCTCCACGTCCTCAGGCGGGACGAGCTCAATCTTACGCCCTCTCTCAAGAGCTTGGAGAGCCATCAACTTACCTATGTATGGGTCCCCACCGCCGCCCGTTCCCAGAACGGTAGCGCCGAGCGCGAGGTCCTCCACGTCCTGCTTAGATAACTCCGTTATACTCACCCCCGAAAACATCTTCGTTTGGAGGGATAGTGATGGACTAAAAAACCTTATCTAACTTTCGAATATTTTCTCTTAATGGAAATACATGATTCGCTTTAACTTAAACTTTACTTGCTATGCGAGAAAAAACATGCGTTATTGTGTGGATTTTTTGTAATATTTTTGTTTAATAAAGTATAAAAAATTCAATCACATTTAAGCCTGTATAACCCGTTAATGGGG
>JAGHCP010000128.1 GCA_021160415.1 Desulfurococcales archaeon | reverse complement strand
GACCTGCAGAACTTGCTGGGGGATTCCATACCAAACTCTCTGGAAGTACGTGAATTTGATGAGCATTCCGGAGGAGAAGACCTGTGACAGGATACTTGCGAAGATCTCTGAGGAAAGGCTGATTGAGAAGGTTGTCCGTGAATCCCTATCCATCAAGGAGGGGGCTTGGAGGCCTTAACGCGTAAATCTGGGTTCCTCCTGCTATTCGCATTATCGGCGAGGACATTCCTGAAGGGTGTTAGAGTCAAGCTCCGTTGTCCTATGTCGGAGTTAGCGATTCCTTTAGCCACTGCGGTCGCTGTAGAGCTTCACATCGAGTTATGCCCAGCGACGAGGAACCCTATAGCTGAAAAGAAGGGGATATACACAGTGAACTTCATTGAAGGGGGTTACATAAACCTTCAGGCGGTGCCTAAGTCCTGCATGAGGGAGAAAGGGAAGGTACTGCTGACTGACTTTATCCTGAACAACGTGGATAAGGTCGAAGCCTTCGAAACGGTCATCAGGCACGCAAGGAGCTCACTCTACGGGGTGATGGCTGTGAAGATCGAGGATGAGGTTAAGAAGTACTTAGATTCTAAAAGCATTAAGCGGCATTCGTTCCTCTAAGGCGGCGCCACCTTAACTCTTTGCGTTCTATCCGCGTACGCTACATCGTGTTCTTTCGGGTTCAGGAACTGAAGCAGGACCTTAAGGCCTTTGCTCGGATCGTTCTTCTCCCCGCACGTGTACACATCTACGGTCGCATGCCCGTAGTTAGGCCACGTGTGCACCGTGATGTGGGACTCAAGAACTATCGCTATGACGGAGACCCCTCCCTTCACCCCTTCAAGCTTCCACGACTTAACCTCTAGGAGGGTTATATTGGAGACCTCAACTGCCTTAATGACTGCGTCCCTAAGCCCATCCTTGTCCCACGCTCTCTTCACGTCGATACCGTAGAGGTTGGCGTAGTAATGCTTACCTACAACCACGTCCTTAGGGGGATGTACACGGGTTCCCACTTCCTCTATCGCGGCCATTCCTATCATCACAGGCTACGGGGCTTACCCGTAAATAGGCTTACGCATGGATGGAAAGGCATTATAGAAACGTATGGACATATACCTCAACGTAAGCCTTCAGGGGACTACAGCTGACTACCCTGAGTTGAATAGGGATACCTCAGGTGTTAACCTGAAGGTGTAAATTCCGCTACCACAGTGCCAGGTGATCTTAGTCCATATGATGGCCTCCTCACCCGGGTTGAGGGTTATTGGCACAGGCCTCATTAGCCTCCCAGGAAGTGTGCAGCACGAGGAGAGCTTCCATACGCAGAGCCTAACCCTCCTACCGTACTTACCGTTGAGGGGGCCGTAGAAGTACGACGTCGCCCCCCACCTTGAAGGCCTGTTATTCCCTACTGTAGCAACGTTTATTCCGTTAAGCTTCAAAGGCACAGTCCCGGTGTTCTTAACGATCATACCTACCCACACGTACTTGACCTTTCCTTTCAGAGTTATGTTGCATCCGCAGTCGCACCCGCATCCATGATGCGATTTACGGGTGAAGCTGTACTGAACCGTCGTGTTAACCGTCGCCTGCAATGTGTGGCCTCCTGGCAGAACGGATATCGTCGTTAAGGGCTTGCAGACGTCGAAGTGGCAGTGACAGTGCGTGCCAAACCGAATTAGCTGCCACCCCTTATAGGTTGTTATGGTCCAGTGGGGGTCACCAGTCTTAACCGTGACGTCCACACCTAGGCCCTGATACCACATCGCCGTTGCTGGGATGACGAGCATCGTAACCGCTAACGGTAGCATGAAGGAAGTACTCAGAACGCCTCTTCTAAGCCTTGACTTAAATCTCAATATACTGTGCACCTCTAACCTTGATTAGTAGGCGCACTCAACAGTTATAAAAGATGTGTAGGTGATGTACAGAGTTTTATTAGGTATACCTCTTCCAAACGCAGGGGTTCCCGTGATCAGTAGTTCCTCATAAAGGTACGTACGCACCTCAACGCGAGGATAAGTAAACACATCTGGGTTTAATCCGGGATAATACCTCAGTCCTTACAGGTTGTTGGTGCCTCGCATGAACAGGTCAAAATACCTTAGGGAGCCTGTGAGGGCCTTGGAACCGCGGAAGAGAACCGTTAAGGAACTTCTTAAGGATATGGCGGACACGGCTTTTCAAGGGCGAGCTCTTGGGGAGGTCTACGAGGTAATTAAAGCCATGATGCGTGATGAGACATTGATATTTCTGGGTCTTTCAGGCTCTCTAAGCACCGCAGGGCAGTGAAGGCTCATTAAATGGCTAGTTGAGAACAGGTATGTGGATGTGGTGGTCTCCACAGGAGCCATAATAAGTGAGGACATCGTCGAGGCCATGGGTTTCAAGTACTATAAAGGGGAACCATGCGTTGATGACTTGGAACTCGTTAAGGAGAAAATAGACAGGTTCTACGACACTTACGTGGACGAACTTCAGTACCGGGAGATGGAGCCCCTGATAAGGGAGTTCATTGAATCCCTACCGCCCCACACGGTTTTTAACGACGGCGGAGTTCCTGCACTTGTTCGGGAAATACCTTAATGGAAGAGGCATTGATTCTATACTGGCTGCTGCGTTCAGAGCTGGGGTCCCTGTGTTCTCCACTGCCTTAATGGATAGCGGGTACGGCATCGCTGCTGTGGAGGTGTTGAGCAGGGGGAAGACGTTCGTAATCGATGCTGTCAGGGACTTCGCTCAACTAGTTGAGATAGGGAAGTACGGTGAGAGTTTATCAGCTATTTACCTAGGTGGCGGTGTTCCTAAGGACTACGTGAACTTAGTTACCGTGGCCCAGACAATCCTGGCCGAGGAGGAGGGGGTTAAGGACTACTACAAGCTGCTAAAGTACGTGGTTCAGATCACAACCGACGCGCCTCAGTGGGGAGGTTTAAGCGGGGCGACCCTGGAGGAAGCTGTTAGCTGGGGGAAAGTGGCTCCTGCAGGCCGTAAACGAACAGTTTACTGCGACATAACCATAGCTCTCCCGCTGATGACTCAGGGGTTAATGGAGGAAGGTGTGAGGAGGCCTAAAGTACCTGTCCTCGGCTGGGTTTTCGAAAAAGTTGCTGGTTAGGACCGCCTTAACTCCTTAACCATGTAGGGGGAATTAAGGGGCCTGCTATACCCCAGCCGGCGGTAGTAGTTCCTCACACCTATTCCTGACAGTATCAGCATTTTCTTAACCCCGAATTCATGCCTAGCAATTCTCTCCGCCTCCTCAAGAAGCTTCCTGCCCCACCCCCTGTGCTGCCACTCGAATGGCTTGGAGGCCTCCCTCCCTACAGGGACGAGCGGGCCGTACACGTGGAGCTCCCTAACGATACCCACACTTTCACCCCTAACCTCCGGCCTGTGCGCCCTTTCGCTGGGTATCCTGAGCCTCAAGATACCTATGAGTACGTCATTCACCTCGTCCTCAACGGCGAGGAACACCTCATGCCCTTCGCTAGCTTCATAATCCATCCTCGTTATGCGGACGTGCCTCAAGTCGGGAACCACCCCGTGCTTGAGGGCCCTCCTACCCACCTCCCTCCACCTTATCTCCCTTATCCTGATTCCCTTCTGCAATGCCCTCGCCTCAACGAGCTCCCTTAAGTTGCTCTTCCTGGGCCCGGCCTCTATTATGGTCGCAGGAACGTCTCTCTGAACCCTCTGAACCCGGACGTACTTAGGTATGTATCGATACATCTCGGAAATCAACTCAACAGCCTCCTCATCGGTCAAGGCTTCGTATTCCCCTTTCCTCCACCACTCATAGAGCACTGTACCCTTAATCACGAGGGTGGGGTAAATCTTCAGGTAATCAGGCCTGAAGTCCGGGTTACTGAATATCTCCCTAACAACTTCCAGGTCTTTCGACGCGTCGCTACCCGGGAGCCCGGGCATTAAATGATAGACAACCTTGAACCCGCTGTCCTTAAGCACCCTCGTAGCCTTAACAACGTCCTCAACTGTGTGGCCTCTCCTAACGATCCTTAGGATGTCGTCGTAAATGGTTTGAACACCCACCTCAACTTTCGTTGCTCCGAGCCTCAGCATTAAGTCAGCGTGGGGTTCGAAGGCCCAGTCTGGCCTTGTCTCTATAGTTATTCCTATGCAGCGCACTCTGGCGAACTCATTAGCGGCCTGCGCCTCCTCAAGGCGCACCTCAGAAGGTGGGGTTGTGTCGGGGTACCTATTCATGGCTTCCAGGGCTTGAGCCACGAACCATTCCTGGTATTCTAGAGGGACAGAGGGGAAGGTCCCTCCCATAACAATAAGCTCAACTTTGGAAGGGAAGAACCCGAGCACCTTCTCGTACTGCCTCAGCCTGACGTTGACCTGCCTGTAGGGATGGTACCCGACCTGAACAGCCCTCATGAGCGCAGGCTCCTCCCCCACGTAGCTCTGAGGCGTTCCCTGATCCGGGCCACCGGGGCAGTAAACGCATTTCCCGTGGGGGCAGGGGAAGGGCTTAGTCATGGCGGCTACTGGAGCCACACCGGAAAGTATCCTTGTGACCTTCCTTCCCAGCCCCTTCAGAGCCTGCGTGACCTGCGCCTCACACACGGCTCATCACTTCATCCGGGATTAAGGGCTACGACGAAGTAGTTCTTCCTGCCCCTCCCCTTCCCGGGAGCTACGTAGGTTCCAGCCTCCAGCACTTCCAGCCCTGCCTCCTCGACTTCATTCACAAGCTCCCTTAAAGTGTAGAGGTGGTAGTACCTACACCCTGACTTAGAGCACCTCCAGAACCCCCTGAACCCGTCGCTAAGACCCTTGAATACCGCCTTAAGGACCTCCAGAAGGATTGGGTATTGGAGACCTGACCAAACGGTTATAAGGACCCGTCCACCCCTCCTCAGGGATCTCTTAACCTCTCTTAAAGCCCTGACTCTCTCTTCCCTTCCCCTTATGTGGTGGAGGACAGCGATCATCAATGCTGAGTCGGCCACCCCATCCCTTAACGGTAGGGTTTCAGCCTCACCGGCAATGGCCCAGAAAAACGGGCTTCCCCTCAAACCTTCCGGAGCCGTGAAGAGCATGGAGGGGGATAAATCGATGCCTACGTAAACACCCCTCCGGACCCAAAAACTCCCAGCAAGCCCCTTCCCGCACCCGATGTCGATCACTACCTTCCCGCGAACGCTTTCTAGGAAGGAGGTCACTATCGGCCAGACCTTCCTTCTGTAGCCATGCGCGACCTTCTCGTAGGCTTCAAGCGTCGCCTCGGACGGCATGACCGCTAACCGAAGCGTATCCTCATACCTGAGTGGAGCTTCTTGAAGGACGTCCCGAAAGCCTTCTGAAGCGCTGCCTCCGCCCTTAACCCGGTGCAGTGACCAGCGTACACCTCCTTAACCCCGAGGTCCTGGAATGCCTTAACCGTGGAATCAATTCTCTCCTCCGACGCGCTTATGAGGTGGAAACCTCCAATCACTGCCCTCACCTCCTTCACGCCTGTGACTTCCATGGCCTTCTTAACTATTGAGACTATGCCGGGGTGGGAACACCCTCCCAGAACCACTAGCCCTTCATCGGTGACGAAGGCTAGCCCTATCTCATCCTCTATGAGGTCCCTGACGAGCTTGCCTTCGACCTCCTTAAAGACAGTGATCGTCATATCCCTTTCGAAGCCCTCCCTTTCCTGCGGCGGGATCTCCCCAGTCGTGTACGCCCCGTCGAAGAGCTTCATGGGGTTCTTGGAGAGTAGCCAAACAAGCCCCGCATCCTCGACAGCCCTCCTTAAGGCGGTCGGATTGGGTGTAGGCCCTATGTACCTGAGGTGAGGCTCGAATGCGTAGCTGACCTTGAAGATTTCAGGGTGGGCGATGACAGGAGTCCCCTCACCTAGGACTTTCGCTAGGCCTGGCAACCCGCCTGTGTGGTCGTAGTGATTATGTGAGATGACGACGTAATCAACATCGCCTAGCTTCACCCCTAGGAGCTCAGCGTTGTGTAGTACTGGCTCATGGGATGTCCCCGTATCGAACAGCACTTTATAGGTCCCCGAGGGCGTTTCCGCCTCCGCCAGAACCGATATTCCGTGCTGACCCCAGAACTTGCTTCCGTAACCCGCGTAATCCTCAACTAGAACCGTTAATTTAAGCGATTTAACAGCCACAGGGTTCACCAAATAGTACGTATTATCGGAGGTAATTAACCAATCTCGACCTTCTCAGCAGGTAACTTCATCTTAAGTGAAGCTGCAGTGATTATGAGGCCAGCAGCGGCGAGCCCGATGACCAGGACCCACAGATACGGTGATCCCGGCGGTGTTAGGGTTAGCGTCAACGAAGGCCCTATCAGCGCAGCCGAATTTGCGAGTAGGCCGAGCGCGTAACCGGCCTTAGTGACCTCCTCCTTCCGGTAGGCTGTGGACTGCATTGACCAGAAGGTCGGCGCCGTCCCTTGAATCACCCCGATAAGTATGAGGGACCACATCAGAGTCTGAAGGGATTTGCTAAGGTAAAGCATCAGAGCACCTGCGAGTGAGGCCGCAAAGCAGAACGCTTGGACGGAGGCGAACGACCTGAATAAGCCTCTCCTGCTGCCTGAGGAGGACTTAGCGACTAAGTAGGCAACTAAGCCCATCACGACTGACCAAAACATGTATGAAGCTTCAAGAACCCTTGACGCCTCCGTACCTGCTTGAGGGGCTTCAGCCTCAACGATGAAGCTTATGAGTGGGGCTAATGTGAATATTATCCATATGGCTGGGAAGAACGTGAACCCCCAAACCCAGGTGAAGGGCTCCTTCCAGACCCTCGAGGCAGGCACCTCTTTCACCGAGCCCTCGCTGACCGGTAACGTGTCGCGAGGTGTTAGAGCGACCCAGGCACCGCCTATCGTCAGCATCATTAACCCGAAAATCACGTAGGTGAGCCTCCACCCAACCATTGAGGTTAGAGCCGGACCTAAGGAGCTCCCTATGAACCCACCCACAAATATCCCAGACAGGATCACGCCTAGCGCGAAAGGTCTGGCCGAACTGAAGAGCTTGCCGACCTGACCAGAAAGTATAGGGACAGCCATCATGACTAAGCCCTGCATCAGCCTAAGCCCTATAAGCGTTGACGCCCTCCAACAGTAAGGCATGTTAGGTACCGCAGGTATCGCGAACTGAGGTATTGAAGCAAGTGCTGCTGCCATCAACACCGTAGCTGCCGGTCTACGCTCGGAGAACTTAGAATGCCCAACGAAGAAAGCTAGGAAGATCCCCGCGGAATAAGCGATAGCTCCCCACTGAATCGTGGATGAGGAAACCTCAGTTACTCTCATAATGAAAGGCGCTAGGATGGAGAATAGAGTTAAGGCGCTGAAGTTTATGCCCATGTACGCCAGGTCGAGCGCGACCACACCAGCCCTAACTGAGGGCCTCAACCTCAACCCCCTAGACCTGATCACTGCCCTCCTTGATTCTGCCTTCCTTTCTTACCTACCTTCTCCAGGTAGAGTTGGTGATGGTAGCCTCCCTCCCTCACCAGGACAGCACCGCACCTAGGGCACCTCATCTCCCGGCAAGGAACTCCCGGCTGCTTGGGAACCCTGTAACCGCATCTGAGGCATATGCAGTACCCTTGGGAACCCATCCCTCCACCTCCGCCTAAGCCTCTACCCGTTCCACCACGTCCTCTACCTCTCCCTCTTCCTCCGTAACGATAACTCGTACTCATTCACCCGGAGATGTTAGGGGATGCGGTAATTAACCTTATTCATGTTGTGGGACTGAGGGGAAACGTTTATTACTTGATGCTGGGGTGGTGATGCCTTGGTGAAACTATGCGCCAATGGTGAATCCGGATGAGATTCTCCCCGAATTCTGAGTTAACATAACATCCAACCCTACAAGCCCTACCTCCTATGATGTGGGGAACGGTTCTCAGGTCAAGCCCGAGCAGCTTGAGAGGGCGTTCTCTAAGGAGTCAGTTAGGCAGGAATTCAGCAGCGAGGAAAGAATACGGATAACTGAGGGGATCAGGGAGTCTCTAATAGAGTTTGGTATGCTAACACCGCTTCTCGGGGCTAGGAGACTTTAGGAACTCCTGCAGACACCTGCGAAGATATACTTTAAGTATGAGTGTGCACTCCCCACCGGGGCACACAAGCTAAACATAGCCATCGCCCAAGCCTACTGCAACAGCAGGGGAGGAATAACCCGCGTCGTGACCGAGATCGGTGCCGGCCGATGTGGCACAGCATTATCTCTGGCAGGGGCGGTTTTTGGCCTCAAGGTCACGGTATACATGGTTAAGATCAGTTACCTCCAGAAGCCCTATAGGAGGACTTTGATGATGCTCCACGGGGCGGAGGTCGTGCCCTCCCCGAGTGAGAGAACGTAGTTCTGGAAGCGACTCCTTAAGCAGACCATTGACCACCAGGTAGCTTAGGTATCGTGATAAGTGCGCCCATAGAGGATGTCCTCGAGCAGGAGGACTCAAGGTACTGTCTGGGAAGCGCTTTGAATCACGTCCTACTTCACCAAACAGTGATAAGGTCTGGAGGCTAAGAAACAGCTTGAGGGGATCGGCGAGTGCCCCCGACTATGTTGTAGGTTGTGTGGAGGAGGTCGAACTTCGCAGAGATGTTGTACCCCTTCATGATAGATGCCCTAAGGGGTAAGGAGGAAATCAGATTCGTGGTTGCCGAACCGAAAACTGTCCCATTCATGAGTGAGGGTCAGTACAGATACGACTTCGGCGTTCCGGCAGGCCTGACACCTATGATTAAGATGCTTATGTTGGGGCACCAGTTCATGCTCCCCCTATACATGCCGGCGGATTAAGGTACCACGGCGTGGCTCCAAAACCCTTAGCACATTAGTTAGGGGGTTACGTTACTCCCGTAACTTACCCTCAGACCGAGGTGTTTGAGGCACGGTCTTTGCGAGGGCTGAAGACATAGTTCCAGCACCTGAGAGTGCCCACGCAGTTAAAGTAGCTATTGAGATCGCACGCGGCGTAAGACGCACAGGTGAAGATAAAACCATACTATTCAACTTAATTGGCTACGGCCTACTGAACCTAGCTAGGTACGAAATGTATTAGGGGGTTAGGTGGTTAGTTATTCAAAGAAGAAGTAAGGGAGACCTTGAGAGTTCTAAGAGCGTAATCTGGTAAAGTGAAGGCCTCTTTCTCTCTATGGTCCTACCCATGAGGCTAAACCTAGACAACTCACTTTTCCCACGCCATGCAATGACGAAGTCTGCTTGGGCAGATAGCTCTCCATATTTCTCGAAGAAGTTGGTCTCATCAAGTACTTCATGGACTTCCACATCTCTCACGAGTTCTTTAAGAGTCACAACGCTGTCTCTGCATCTCTCCTCTTTAACCTTGCATAGAACTGTAGCTCTCTTGATGCCTTCAACCTTCTTGACGCGCTTAACAATGTCTTCGACTAATCCCCTCTTTGCAAGTATTTCTTTAGGCACAACAATCAATAACGTGTCCATCCTTTCAGGAATGTCCTTGGCGGCTGAGGGGTAGATAAGAAGATTAGAAGGTGCTTCAGCTATCATAGTCCTGCTCACAGCGCCAGATAGCTGGAAAGCGTGCGCATCAGTGACGCCCGCAGTCATTACTGTTAAGTCAATCTTCCTCTTCTTTATGTAGTCAAGAATTACTTTTTCGGGACGTCCTTTCAGAATCACCTTCTTCACGGCTAAGAGGTTGGCTCTGTACAAAGACATCTCAACTCCATTTATAGAGTCTTCCGCTATTTCCTCCATGACTCTTTTGTAAAGTGTTAAGAGAGTAGGCCTGGCGAGGTTCTCAGGTATGGTCGATATTATGTGGTAGGTGGCGCTAGGAAAGAGCCTAGCTGCAAGATACGCTATTGCTAAAAGCCTTTGGCTCTTGACAGCTAGAACTGCTACATTCTCGAACAACAACCCCACCCTAGATAATACCATATCTAAGTATTAAGTATATAGTGGACGTTGTCACTGTCGCTATCATAACTGGCATACCGTACTTTATGAAGTCTTTGAAGCTGATTGGCCTTCCGTACCTCTCAGCTATTCCTGCTACGACTACATTGGCGCTTGCACCAACTAAAGTTCCATTCCCTCCGAGGCATCCACCCAAGCTCAAGGCCCAATACATAGGTAGAGGGTTATGGCCCGTGAGTCCTGCTAGTATAGGTAT
>JAGHCP010000137.1 GCA_021160415.1 Desulfurococcales archaeon | reverse complement strand
CTTTCTTACTTGTCTTCGTGTACTGAGAGATCTCATCTAGCGTTCTAGGTATTTTGAACACCCTGCAGGCAGCGTAGAGGGCCGCAGCCACTACTGACTCAACGGCTCTCCCCCTCACAACGCCTTTTTCAACGGCCTGCCTGTAGATCGTTGCGGCGTGCTCCTTCACAGACCTAGGAAGCCCGAGCTGATCAGCTATCCTCTCAAGCTCTGTAGCCGCTTGAGTGATGTTGCGGTCGATGCTGTTCTGAATCCTCGTCCTAATCTGCCATTTCCTCCACCTCATCACCTCAAGCCTCCTCTTCAGCTCCAGCTTCTTCCCGGAAGCGTCCCTATCCCTCCAGTCAATCATGGTTGATAGTCCGCCATCATGAATAGTGGGGGACAGAGGCGAACCCGTCCTAGATCTCTTCTCCCTCTCCTCTGGTGTGAATGCACGCCATTCAGGCCCTTGATCAACGACCTTATCCTCGACGACCTCCCCAGTCAAAGTACATATGTACTCGCCGCGAAACTCATCGTAAACAATCTTGTCAGGTGGGCATTGAGTTGAGCCTTCACCTGAAAACTTTTCTTTTTCTTCCCCCTCAAACATACTTATAACCCCTCACTAACAGTAAACCTTAAAAATCCCCCCTACAACCTTTATAAAATTTTCTCTTCCTAGAACACCATTCATACCCAGAAACATCTAAATACCCCAAACACTTTTTCATGTATGGCGCCGCCGTAGCTCAGCGGGTAGAGCGCCGGCCTCGTAAGCCGGTGGCCGCGGGTTCAAATCCCGCCGGCGGCTCCATTAAAGCATCTCGCTTCCACAAATCCTTCTCGACTTCATCTCCTCGATGCGATGAGGTAGGACATGATTTCCATCATTATTCTTGCAGCTAGGAAGGATGTTATGTGGGAATTATCTGTCTGCGGATCTACTTCCACTACGTCGAATCCCACAACCCTCTCATCAGTTGATGCGTGAAGTAGATTCAGAAGCTGCGTAGGGGTCATCTCCTCAGGTTCCGGGGTTGCTACGCCGGGGGCATATGCTGGGTCCAAAGCGTCCATGTCCACTGAGACGTAGATATAGGGGCATCTTTCTAAGCTCTTGCTTATTCTGGATGATACGCTCCTTAATGTTGACCTAAGAATCGTGATCATAGGGATGTAGTTAAGCTCTAAGCTTTTTGCGTCTCTCAACTCTCTGCTTGAGACCGCCCTCACACCGACTACTAAGATGTTCTGAGCTCCAATGAGTTCGGAGATCCTTCTGGTAACGCATGCGTGGGACCACTTATACCCAAGGTATTCATGTCTGAAGTCTAAGTGTGCGTCGAAGATGAGGAGGCACGGCTTAATTCCTGCCCTCACAAGACCCTCAATGACCCCATACGTTATTGTATGGTCCCCACCTATTACGGCAGGCACTCTCCGAGCTTTTACTAGCTCCTCAGTTACTGCTGCCAGGTTTCTGAGGGTTGTTTCAGCACTTCCATGAGTGACCGCAACATCTCCTTCGTCGTAGGGTGGGTTGCTTTCAAGATCGACACCTGCTCGAAACGAGTAAGCTTCTAGGCTCTGTGACGCGATCCTAACCGCAAGAGGTGCGAACCGTGAACCACCGCGAAAACTATTGGTTGAAGCGAAAGGCACCCCCAAAATGCTGAAAGGTGTTTGGGTAGGGTCTCCTTGAATCCCCATGAAGATGTAGGGTGTTTGAATAAGGTATAGCTCCTTCAACAGCGCACCCAAATAAAGAATTAAAAACCGATTTTAAGGGTAGAGGTGGGCTGTTGAAGGTGGTTCGGGAGGACAAGTATGAGAAATTAATGGATCTCGCGAAGAGAAGGGGGTTCTTCTGGCCCTCTTTCGAGATTTACGGAGGGGTCTCAGGATTCTACGATTTAGGCCCGTTAGGGTCTATGCTCAAGGAAAACATACGGAGGCTGTGGTTAGAGTACTTCGTTGTTAAGCATTCAGATATGGCCGTGGCTATAGAGACGCCCATGGTCACACCTGAGGTGGTTTTCAAGGCCTCAGGGCACTTGGAGAGCTTCACTGACCCCATAGTCCAATGCGGGAAGTGTGGGAGAGTGTTCAGAGCTGATCAACTCATAGAGTCAGCCACGGGAAGGAAGGTGGAAGGCCTGACGCCGGAGGAACTCACAAGGATAATCAAGGAGGAAGGCATCAAATGCCCTGTCTGCGGTGGGGAGCTCGGTGAAGTTAGGCTATTCAACCTTCTCTTCCAGACCTATATCGGTCCCTATAAGAGGGACGTGGGGTATTTGAGGCCTGAAGCTGCTCAAGGGATGTTCACGTCATTCAAAAGAGTTTTCACCGTTATGAGGCAGTCCCTCCCACTAGGGATTGCTCAGATAGGGAGGGTTGCAAGGAATGAGATCTCGCCGAGGCAAGGCATGATAAGGTTAAGGGAGTTCACCATTATGGAGATGGAGTTCTTCTATGACCCTGAAGAGCCTGGGGAGCCTCCTTACAGGAGGTTCGGAGGGAAATTAAGGATTCTGACAGCTGAGCAAAGAGTTAGGGGGGATGAGAAGCCCATCACCGTATCCCCTAAGGAAGCCGTAGAGGAAGGTATAGTGAAGAATCCGTGGCTTGCTTACTGGATGCTTGTCTCTAAGGAGTTCGTGAAGGAGTTAGGTGTGGCTGAGAACGAAACATTCTTTGAGGAGAAGTTGCCTGAGGAGAGAGCTCACTATGCGACGCAGACATTTGATCAACTCGTTAAGGTCAGCAGGTGGGGATGGGTAGAGGTTTCAGGACATGCGTACAGGGGGGACTACGACTTGTCGAGACACATGAAGTTCTCAGGAAAGGATCTGACGGTGTATAAGCGCTTCGATGAGGAGAAGGTGGAGGTTAGGGAGGTCGTTAAGTACGACAAGGCGCTTATCGGTAAGCTCTTCAAGAGTGAGTCACGGAAGGTTATCGAGATTATTACTAAGTTAAGCCCTGACCAAGTTAAGAAGCTTAAGTCGTCAGGGAAGGAGGTGCTGGAGGTTGAGGGGTTCTCCATTCCTTCTAGTGCTGTGTGGGTTGAGGAGGTCAAGGAGAAAGTTACTGGGAGGAAGTTCATCCCACACGTTGTCGAGCCTTCCTTCGGAGCGGAGAGGTTGGTCTTCGTCGCACTTGATAAATCTTTCGTAGAGGATGGTGAGCGGACCTACCTAAAGCTCCCGCCAAGGATCGCCCCGATAAAGGTCGCGGTATTTCCATTGCTCTCTAAGCCGGAACTAATTTCTAAGGCTAGGGAGGTGTTCAATGCTTTACTGAGTTCGGGAATACCTTCCACCTACGATGAATCTGGAAGCATAGGCAGGCGCTATGCTAGAGCTGATGAGGTAGGAATTCCTTACGCCGTGACGGTGGACTATCAAACGCTTCAAGACAGTACGGTTACGCTCCGCTTCAGAGACACTAAGGAGCAGGTAAGGATTGAGGTCAGCGAAGTCCCTACGAAAGTTAGGGAACTCATTGAGGCGTGGAGGCTGGAAGAGTAAAGTAATAACCCCCGAGAACATAAGAGATAATGCCGAGGTGTTCTGGTCTGGAGGAGGAAGGGACACCAAACAGGAAAAGGGATATTAAGCAGTTAGTAGCTGTGATTCCTCCAGCCTCTCAGCTAATGATGAGGGAAGGAGGTAAGGTTAGGGAGAAAAGAATCAGGTTAAGGTTGAAGAAAGAAGTGCCTGAATCTGAGATCCATGTGAATCCTGAAGTCAAGAAGTCCTTAGGGATAGGCGAGGAGGCGGAGATCTCTGTCTCGGGAAAGAAGAGATTCAAGTTCAAAGCTGTGGAGAATGAGTCAGTCCCGCAAAATGAAGTGTGGTGTAACGAGGACTTCATGAAGGAAGTAGGAATTGCTGACAACAGCCTCGTTACCTTACGGGGAGCTTAAGTGGGAGAGCCCCTAATATTTAAGGGGGTTGAGGAGCAGACTCTGAAGAGAGATGAGTTACTTAATAAATTAAGGACTCAGATTGAATGGCTTGAGAAGGGAAGGGTCGCTTTTCCGGAAGTGATGAACACCATCCATAAGTTGATTAGGACGCGCAAGGTATTCATGAAGTACTTGGAGGGTACCTCTTCCCCGAGGTTTGAGGGTGAGGCGGCGGAACTTATGAAAACTTTACTTGAATTCACGCTTTGGGTTTCCATAGAGGACGAGATCGAGCTTCTTAATAGGGTGAAGGAACTCGCTAAAGTAAGGGATGACGCAACCCCTAAAGACGAGGAAGTAATTAAGGGGGAGATTAAGGAGCTCGAGCTCTTCAAGCGGAAAGCGCAGGAGTTCATCTCACGCATAGGATGATGTCTCTAAGGGAATAACATTAAATAAGAGCTTCGGGAAAAGCAATTGGGCAGAAGTTAATGAGTGAGGAGAGCATTAACTTGGATGTTGGCCGGGAGGTTGAGAAGGAAAGCATAGCTGAGTCGCAGATAATGGAGCAGCTTAACTCCATTCTAAGGAACGTTAAGGATATCTTCAGGGAAGTTGCCCTGATGTTTAAGGACCTTGACAGTGGGAATGCAGAGGCGGTTAAGAAGAGACACACCCGCATAAGGGCTCTCAAGGACGATGTGGAGAACTCAGGGATAAATCTGATGGAGTACGTGATTAAGGTTTCACCGGCACTTATGTTCAAGGACGTCTACATAAGCATAATAGAGGACGCTGTGAGGGCTGCAGAACATGGTGAGGCCGCGGCCTATAGAAACCTCCTCCTCAGTAGTAAGGAATTTGAGAGAATGCCTGACAACCTATACGCGCTTCTGGATTCGGTGCTTGTTAAGCTCGTAAGCATGGTTGACACGGATCTCGACATGCTCAACAAGGTTGGCATAGGGAACAAGATCTTCAGGGAGCTCTACATACAGCTGATAAAGGCGGAGAACGCTGTCGACGAATTATACAGGGAAGCAGGACTGGTTATTCTGAGGAAGTACAGCAAGGACGTCGGAGCACTGATACTTATCAAGGAGCTCTTCGACAAGCTCGAGGACGCGGCGGATATCCTGAAAAGGGTGGGGACCTATATCCGCTACATCTCCCTCCATAGATAGATTGAAGAAGTGTGGTAAGGGGAAAGCCCTGCTTCTCGGCTCGAAGGCGGTAGTGTTTGACCTTGAGTTCGCAAGTTGCTTGTTTAAGGAAGGCTTTTTCGGCAAGCCTGTCGGTGTTAAGAAGCCGAAGAGCCTTGAAGTAAGGGAACCGCTTGAGCTGTCGCTTTACGAAGCTCTATACCTTCTCGAGAAAGGCATCCTTGATGAGGTTATAGGAGGGGAGGGTAAGGGTTACGGCTTCGAGGAATTAATAAAGTCCGCTGGCAGGCAGATCCCTCTATTCAGGGACCTGTACTACACATACAGAGACTTGAGAGATGCTGGATTCATTGTCCGCGCCGCCATGAAGTACGGCGTTGATTTCGCTGTTTACAGGAAAAGGCCTGGTTTAGAGCATGCCCCCTACTTGGTGAAGGTTCTGAGGTATGATGATTCAGTCGACCCCGGTGACTTAATTGGGTGGGGAAGGGTTTCCCACAGTGTGAGGAAGGACCTCCTGCTGAGCATTTCATACCCGTCTGGCGAGAGAATTTACATAACTTTTAAATGGTTTCGACCATAAGGTTAAATGGTATTAACCCAACCCATCGGTGGTAGGATTGGCTTCCGGCGATAAGGGTTATGTGCGTCGGCAGTATCACAACGATTTCCGCAGGGGGAGAAGGCACGGCTTCCGGGATCGGCAGAGGCAGGAAAGAAGGGCCTCGTGGAAGGAGCTTAAGCAGAAACCAATGCCGATAGGCGATAAATGCAATCCTTTATGCCCTTACTTCAGGTGCAGCAAGAAGGCTCTAGTCTTCGTAAATAGGGTTGTTAAGGGGCACGTTCAGAAGGTCGCGATGTGCAGGTGGATAGGTGATGAGTGCTTGGGGCCTAAGTGTCAGTATGCCTACTGCGAGCTCGGTGCGTTGCTGCCTGACGGGAGGTGTGCATACGCTGTTAAGTTCAAGAAAAGCGGCGACGAATTCTTCAAGGAGCTGGAGGAAGAGGGCAAAGAATTTGACAGTAAGGTCAAAGACCTTCTGAGCCGTAGAACCGGTCGCAGAAACGACTACCTGGAGTGAACCCTTCCCATCTGCGGTAAAGGCTGTTCTTTACCCCTAACACATCCAGCGCCTTACCAACTATGAAATCCACTAAGTCACTGATTCCTAGAGGATTAATGTAGAAGGCCGGTGAAGCAGGCATGATTGTAGCCCCTGCACGTGAGGCCTTCACCATGTTCTCCAGGTCAGGGAGGGATAAAGGGGTCTCACGCACGACCAAAACAACTTTCCTTCCCATTCTAAGCAAGTTGTTCACAGCTCTTGACAGTAAATTGCCTTGGAGGCCGTTAGCGATCTCCGCCAAAGTTTTAAGTGAGCAAGGTATGACTAAGCCTCCATCTAGGATGCAGGATGAAGACGCTATAGGTGCTTCCCACTCCCCCTCTCTGTAGAGGTTGGAGCATAAACGCGTCAATGAATTAATGAAGCCCTCCTTCCCAAGGCACTCATCCTCGGCAACCTTTAAAGCCCCATCAGTTACTACGCAGAGGGTTTCATGTCCTAGGTCTTTAAGGATCTCCGCTGCCCTAAGCCCATAAATTAAGCCGCTAGCGCCTGAAACCCCGAGCAGTAACTTCATGAAGCATCAAAGGAAAAATACCTCCAACCTTATTATTTTGGCGGCCCCGGTGATGAGGCTCGAAAGGGATGATCGGTGATTAACCCGCGCAGGGCTGACGGGCCGCTTCACTCGATAGTGACCTCATCCCCCGGCTTAAGTATGAGTACCTTGACGTCTGGGGCCGCTTCACTCACTAAGGCCTTGAATTCCTCAGGGCTTCCCTTAATTACTGGGAACGTTCCGTAATGCATCGGGATCGCGTACTTCGGCTTTATGAGTTCAACGGCTTTAGCCGCTTCCCGCGGACCCATAGTGTAATGCCCCCCTATAGGAAGTAGAGCAACTTTAGGTCTGTAGAGCTCGCCCACGAGTTGCATGTCATAAGT
>JAGHCP010000042.1 GCA_021160415.1 Desulfurococcales archaeon | reverse complement strand
TTAACGCCGGGGCAGGAGAGGCTCAGAGACGCCCTCAGGGACGAAACCCACACGATTTCGTCCCTGAGGGCGTCTCTGAGCCTCTCCTGCCCCGGCGTTAAGGGCTTAACATCCTCCAACAGCATTCCAGCACCCAATCAACATGTGTGCTCGGATTAAATACTTCTTCAAGAAATGATTGGTGGAGAAAGGGGGTATGGAGGTCGACGTTAAGGTCTGGGAGGAGAGGAAGGAGGAGTTCCGTAGGAGGCTCTTCGAAGACCTGGAGATAGGTTACCTAGATAGGGACATCATGGACGTCCTTCTTAAGCTGTTCGAAAGCGGCGATTACTTCACTCAGAGCTCCTGCAGCGGCAGGATCACTGCGGTCGATGCTGCCATGCCTTGGGAGAGGGAGGACTCCACCGTGATCTTCAAGAAGCATTCGCCCATAACAGTCGACGAGGTGAGGGATCTCCTCAACAAGGAAGTTCTCCGAACGCTATGGCTCGTAGTCACGGGCCCTATAATCCACGTGAACGCCAAGTCCATGCAGGCGGCTATGAGGATTCTGGAGTTAGGGAGGCGTGCAGGTCTTAAGCACTCAGGCATAATCTCATCCAGTAGGAAAGGCGTCATAGTTGAGCTCACTTCAGGGGTTTTCCTTGCAACACCCCTAAAAACAGGTAAAGATGTAGTGATCGCCTCCGTCGAGAAGGTAGTCTCCCTAGCGAATAAAGCCCTAGTTAAAGGTAAGGAGAGACTTAACAGGCTCAGGGAGGTTCTGGGGCTCGAACCCCTGGACTACGTAGCTTTATGGAGCTGTCAAAAAGCTTAAACCCAGGGTGGGGTATTACATGGTGGTTCGATGGGGACGGAGCTTCTCTACCAGAGGGATAGTTACCTGAAGGAAATGAATGCTGAAGTCATTAAAGTCACCGACGAGGGAGTGATTCTCGACAGAACCGTTTTTCATCCCCGATCTGGGGGAGTCGCAAATGACTTAGGCACGATCTCCGCTGACGGGAGGACGTACGAAGTTAGGAGCGTCAGAATCGTTAGGGACGGTGAAGACGCCTACGTTCTGCACGTGCTTGACACCGTGGAGGGCCTGAAGCCTGGCGTGAAGGTGCACGGCGTGATTGACTGGGGGCGTAGGTACAGACTCATGAGGCTCCACATCGCCGCCCACATACTTTCAGCGATCATGTATAGGGAGTACGGGGCCCTCATCACAGGCGGGGATATACAGCCAGATAAGGCGAAGGACGACTTCAGCATTGAATCCATGGATAAATCAGTCTTCGAAGACGCGGTGAGGAAGGCCAACGATGTGGTTAAGCAGGGGATTGAGGTTAAGGTGTACTGGCTCGACAGGGAGGAAGCCATGAAGATCGAAGGCATCGTTAAGTTAGCGAGTAAAATGCCTCCGAACCTCAAGAGGTTAAGGATAGTTGAGATCCCGGGGGTTGACATACAAGCGGACGGAGGTCCCCACGTAAGAAACACGTCTGAGGTGGGGGAGATCAAGCTATTGAAGGTTGAGAACAAGGGACGTAGAAGGAAGAGGATATACTACACAGTAGTTCCCTGAGGCGGAGGTGCCCCATTTAGATAATCATCTTAACTTTTATGGGTATGTTTTCTAAAGGGAAAAGTTTAAATTTCTATACCTAAATAATAAATTGGTGAACAGCGAAATGACAGGTCAGATACCGTTAATAGGTGAGAAATTCCCTGAGATGGAAGTAGTCACTACGAGGGGTAAGTTAAAGCTCCCAGATCACTTCAGCGGGAAGTGGTTCGTGCTTTTCAGTCATCCAGCAGACTTCACGCCTGTGTGTACCAGCGAGTTCGTCGCGTTCTCGAAGAGATATGAGGACTTCAAGAAACTTAACACTGAGCTCATAGGTCTCAGCGTTGACAGCACGTGGAGCCATATAAAGTGGGCTGAGTGGATAAAGGAGAAGTTTGGCGTTGAGGTTCCCTTCCCGATAATAGCTGACCCTAGGGGACATGTTGCGGACAAGCTAGGACTTCTGCACGCGTCTTCAGCGACCCACACGGTTAGGGCTGTCTTCATCGTCGACCCCAAGGGAGTGATTAGAGCTATACTGTACTACCCTGCGGAGCTAGGCAGGAACATGGACGAAATACTGAGGATGGTGAAAGGCCTTCAGGTCAGCGATAAGTACGGCGTCGCACTCCCAGCCAACTGGCCGAACAACGAATTAATAGGTGAGAGAGCCATAATACCCCCTGCCAGCACTGTCGAGGAGGCGGCCTCAAGGCTTAAGGAATACGAGTGCTTCGACTGGTGGTTCTGCCATAAGGAGATCCCACACGAAGATGCTGAAGCAGCCAGGAAGTTCCTTGAGAGGGTGTCGAAACCCTCAAAGTAAAGGAAACACCCTCTTTTTCCCTTGTTTATGGGTTAAAAGTGGACGAAGTGGACGCATACCTTATAGTACTTCAAGAAACTAAATTCTAGAGGTGAGAGTTTTTGAGCACCATTCATGTGAGGGAAGTGGCGAGCAATCTCTACCTTCTCCGCAAAGATGATGGTGTAACAAAGTTCTTCGAGGGAATCTGGGAAATCCCTGAAGGCATAACGTATAACGCGTACCTCCTCCTCACCGATGAAGGGGTAGCCCTCATCGACGGGTGGAAGAAGGAGTTCAGCGGTGAGTTCATTTCCACGATACGTGAATTGGTAGACCCTAAGGACATTAAGCTGGTGGTTGTGAACCATGCGGAACCTGACCACACGGGAAGCCTCCCAGCAATCCTCAAGGAAGCCAATGACCCGCTTGTGGTCGGGCACCCCATGGCTAAGAACCTCATAAGCACTCTACAAGGGGTTACACCTACTTTCAAACCTCTGAAGGACGGTGAGAGACTAAGCTTCGGGGATGAAACGCTGAGATTCGTTTTCACGCCTTGGCTGCATTGGCCTGAAACAATAGTTACTTACCTGGAGAGAAGGTCAGTCCTCCTATCATGTGATGTGTTTGGCGGGTACTCCATACCGCAAGGGGTTTTCGATGATGAGGTGGGGAATGTTGAGGAGTACATGCAGTACGTCAGGAAATACATGGTTAACGTCATAGGGCACTACAGAGACTTCGTAATTAAAGGCTTAACCAAGGTTGAGTCAGCAGGTATCAAGCCCGCGGTGATCGCGCCGGGCCATGGACTTCTGTGGAGGCGCGATGTGGGGAGAATTGTGGAGGAGTATAAGCGCTGGGATCGTGAGGTTGTGAGCGAAGGTAAGGTCACCGTAGTGTATACGTCGATGTATGGATATGTTGAGGCGGCCATCAAGGAGGTTGTGTCAGCCCTTAAAGAAGCCGGTTTGAAGGTCGTTGTTCACGGATTCACTGATAAGGCGAGAGCTAACTTAAGCGATGTACTTTCAGACTTAGATGATTCGGAAGCGGTTGTGTTCGGGACAGCGACCTACGAAGCAGGGATATTTCCCCTTATGCGGTACGTGATGATGCTTCTTAAGGAGAAGATGAAGGGCGGAAAGCCCGCGATGGTTGTCACCACCTACGGTTGGGGAGACATTGCTGGAAGAGGCGTCAAAGCAGAACTGGAGGGCACGGGCTTCGAGGTAGTTTCAGCTGTGAGTGTCCACGGCACGCTAGACCCCAAGACGCTGGAGGCCTTAAGGGATGGAGTTAAAGCTTTAGTTGCTAGGCTGGGAAAGGCTTGAACGATCGGTGAGCCAGCTTGGAAGTCCTCAAGGTGGCTATGAAGTCGCTTAAGGACGAGTTGGAGACCGCGGCGATATATGCGGCCCTGTCTAGGAGGGTCGGAAATCCCGAGCTCTCAAGGAAGTTGAAGGAGCTCGCAGCCATGGAGGGCAGGCACGCGAGGTTCTGGGCAGACTTTCTGAAGAGGAGAGGGGTCGACGCGGAATCCATTAAGATACCGAGGTGGATAATTACCCTGAAAGCCTCAATACTCTCAATGCTTGGCTTGGGCCTAACGCTTAAGATATTGGAGATGGGTGAGAGGGAAGCTATAGAGACGTACTCTAAGTTGTTGGACTCCCCTGAGTTAGGGGAGGACGAGAGGGGGAAGCTCCGGAAAGTTCTCGAGGATGAGCTCCTACATGAAGAGGAGTTCGAAGGTGAGGAATCAAGGTTCAAGGAATTCCTGAATCACGTGAGGGACGCGGTTCTCGGCATGAACGACGGCTTAGTTGAGATACTGTCTGTCTCGGCCGGGCTGGCTGGGGCGTACGGCGACCCTCTCTACGTGGCGCTCGGCGGCGCCATAGTAGGAATAAGCGGCGCCCTCTCGATGGGGGTTGGAACATACGTAAGCGTTAAGGCTCAGAGGGAGGTTAGAGTAGGGGTTCTAGGCAGGGTTAAGCTGGCGGCGAAGTATGCGGCACACATCCTCTCCTCCAGAATATCAGAATACATGCGTAGGAAAGGCGTAAGCGATACACTCTCTGAAGCCTTAGCTAGTGAAGCCTCGAGCAACCCGGACCTCCTAGCCAGATTCGTAGGTGAGGAGGAGTACGGGCTCAGGGAGGAAACCCTTGAGAATCCCAGGGTGGCCGGGCTATACACGGGCCTCTTCTACATCTTAGGTGCGTTCATACCTCTCCTTCCCTACTTCCTCCGCATACCGATAGCATACGCCTTAGCCACGTCCTTCGTCCTAGCAGGCCTAATGCTCAGCGTATCCGGGAGTTTAGTGGCGCTATCAGCGGGTCTAAGCATGAAGAAGAAAGCCATGGAGCTCGTCCTCTCAGGCCTAGGGTCGGCAGCAATAACGTACTTGATCGGTGTTGCAGCATCAATAATGCTGGGTATCGAGGTTAGTTAGTCTGAGCCCTCCCGGAAAAAGGAAGTGTTCAACCCTCCACCTTGACTTCTTTCCTACCTTCCCACAGCCCGTGCAGGTTGCAGTAAGCTATTGCGTAGAGGGTGCCCGCCTTCTTCACCCTGAGCTTTAGCGTAACTTCAGGGTCGGCGAGTCCGGGCTCGAATTCAAGCGTCGCCACGTGAATAGGGTTGAAGGCTCTTCCTTCCTCGTAGAAGTAGATCTCCAACCTCCTTATGGAGTGTTCAGGTGTGTTTGGGTGAGGGCCGACGCTCACTTTCACAGTGAAGGGCTCGCCCGCCTTAACAGTTTCCGGCACCTCAATCTTGGGTGTGTGGGTTTCAACCTTACTTACGGCTTCCCCTGAGGCTGTTTCTTGACTGTATACCAGGTCAACGAACCTACGCATTTTCTCCACCATCGATTACTTGGTGTGTGGAGTTATTAAGGTTTACTTATCTCACTATTTCTATTAAAAAATAGATAAATAATTGTTAGCAAACCTAACGCAGAAAGGTAATCCTTTACGCATCCCCCGTAAGTAGTTTAATTACGAACTCCCATAACTGTTAAATTACTTCCACCTAGTAACAACATGGTGAGTTCTTAGTGCTTGAGGTACGCTGGCACGGTAGGGGAGGGCAGGGGGCTTGGACTGCCGCCAACCTCCTTGCAATGGCGGCCATGCTTGACGGGAAGCATGTGCAGTCCTTCCCTGCCTTCGGCCCTGAAAGATCGGGAGCCCCGTTAATGGCTTTCACCAGGATAAGCGAGGAACCGATAGAGATACACTCGATGATTTACGAGCCCGACATAGTTGTTGTTCTCGACCCTACGTTGCTGAAGACCCAGAACGTTACTGAAGGTTTGAAGAAGGGCGGGACCATCGTGGTGAACTACTCGGGGAGCGGTGACGAACTGCTTAAGGAGCTGAAAGTGTCTAAGGGTGAGTACAGAGTTTTCTACGTACCCGCAACGAAGCTAGCGATGGACATCTTGGGGAGGCCTATCATGAACACTGCGATGGTTGGAGCGCTACTTAAAGCTAACTCTGTAGTGTCCATGGGTAGCGTTGAGGAGGCCGTTAAGAGGAGGTTCTCAGGTAAGCTGGCTGAACTCAACAACCGCTTAATTAAGAAGGCAATGGAGGAGACGAAGGAGGTGGAATGAGTTGACCCAGGAAGCGCGTCAGGTCAAGGAGCCTAGGGGTTGGAAAGACCTGCCCCTCGCGGCCCTACCGTACAAGCTGTCGCTGGAGTATAAGACAGGTGACTGGAGGGCTCTGAAGCCCGTCATAGATTACGACAAATGCGTTAACTGCATGCTTTGCTGGCTTTACTGCCCCGACTCATCAATACTTTGGGACGGTGAGAAAGTGTATGTCAACTACGACTACTGCAAGGGTTGCGGGATATGCGCGCAGGAATGCCCCGTCCACGCAATTAAGATGGTTCCTGAGGGGGGTGAGTGAGGGTGTCCGTCCCTAAGATACCTCTGGAAAAGCAGATCAGGATGACGGTCAACGGAGATGAGGCGGTGGCGTACGCCGCCAAGCAGAGCTTAGTAGACGTCCTGGCGGCTTACCCCATAACCCCGCAGACAATCATAGTTGAGAAGTTCAGCGAGTTCGTGGCTGACGGGGAGGTGCATACTGAATTCATACCTGTGGAGTCCGAGCACTCAGCCATGAGCGCAGTTGTAGGTGCGGCGGCGGCGGGTGCTAGGGCATTCACCGCCACCGCATCGCAGGGCTTAGCGCTGATGTTCGAAATCCTGTACATAGCTTCATCCCTCAGGCTACCCATAGTGCTAGCGGTCGCCAACAGGGCGCTCTCAGCACCAATCAACATCCACTGCGACCACAGCGACGCGATGGCTATGAGGGACGCCGGGTGGGTGCAGCTATTCGCTGAAAATACGCAGGAGGCCTACGACACAACAATACAGGCTTTCAAGATAGCGGAGAACCCGGACGTCCTTCTACCCGTCGCGGTGAATCTAGACGGATTCATTCTAAGCCACACGCTGGAAGATATCTACATGTTGCTAGACAAGGAAGTCGAGAAGTTCCTAGGCGGGTACAGGAAGGTCGCGAAGACCTACGTAGATTACCTAGGTAAGGAAGTGGAGCTGAAGCTTGACCCAGCCAACCCAGTGTCCTTCGGCCCTCTAGACCTCTACGACTACTATTTCGAGCACAAGATACCGCAGCATGAAGCCATGAAGAATGCCAAGGAGGTGGTGAGGAAGGTGAATGAGGAGTGGTACGAGCTCACCGGCAGGAAATACGGTGACGGCGTCCTGGACGCTTGGGGTGTTGAGGACGCCGACATAGTAGTGACTGTCCTAGGAAGCACTGCCGGCACGGTTAGGTCGGTGGCTAAGGAACTGAGGAGTAAGGGGAGGAAGGTCGGCGTATTAAGGATAAGGATGTTC
>JAGHCP010000154.1 GCA_021160415.1 Desulfurococcales archaeon | reverse complement strand
TCCTTTAACTCCGCGACTCACCGAAGGCTAATGCCTATCAGTCTCCACTACGGCATCACGTAGGAAGCTGTGGCGAAGTTGATGAGCATATACATCAAGGCTTGAACTCCAGGAAGCGACAACCCGCTAGACCTCGAAGGTAGTCATTCCGTACCTTGCAGTTGCTACCTCACCTCTTTAGAGCGGCTGCGAGCATGCGGGCACCGAGAGCGATGACCTTGCAGCACCTACATACCTACCCAGGTGTGGCGAAAACTCTTTACGGCTGCTGAAGCGTTTTAGCTTCGGGGTTGCTGGTTGGGTGTGAGGGTAAGGCATGCGGTAAGGGAGGATATCGACGTGATGGCTGAGGTTTTCGCTAAGGCCTTCCGGGTTGGGATGTCGGAGGCGCGGGAGGTATTCGAGGTGAGCATGGATGTGCAGCCTGACGGATGCTTCGTTGCGGTCACAGACACCAACAGTATTGCTGGGACCGGGTGCTTCTTTATCTACGGCCCGCTTGCTTGGATAGGCAACGTGGCGGTACTGCCTCAGCTTCAGAGGAGGGGGATCGGCACATCGCTAATGAAGGAGTTGCTGAGGGAGATGGGATGTAGAGGGGTCAGGACGGTCAGACTTGACGCTTCTAGGTACGGTCACGGGCTCTACCTCAAGCTGGGGTTCATAGACGAGTACCGCACCGTGACCTACAGGATCACTGCACCCCCTACTTCAGGGAGTGGTGATGCTCTGCAAGTAACTGGTGAAGTCCCTGAATGGGTATTTAGGATTGATGCGGAGGCGTTCGGCGCTGACAGGTCCATGGCTCTGAAGGCCTTGCTGAGGAGAGGGGCTGCACTAATCACCCTCGGTCGGAGGGGGTACGCTATAGTCAGAGGTGAGGATGTAGGGCCCGTCGTCGCTGAGGGCAGGGATGCGGCGGAGGCCCTCATAGCTAAGGCGTATGAGTTAGGTGCTAGGAAGTTAATAGTTATAGAAAGGAACCCCGAAGCTGTAGGGATGGCGAAGGAACTCAGGTGGGTGCCTGAAGACGTGTGCGTCAGGATGAGGTTAGGCCCACCGTGCAGGGAGAAGGTCAATCTCATATACGCCGCGCTGAGCTACGCGAAGGGATAAGGAACCCACCATCGTACCCAAAATTATAGCGAATGCTCCCTACAGCAGGGGCAAGCACCTTCCCTACACCGCATCTCCACATGTATGGGTAGTTACTTTTATATACTACATTATATGGAGTAAAATGGTGTGTTACTTGAGCTGGATTACGGTGTCAGCTAAGGTTAGGAGGGAGCTTTACGAAAAACTTAAGAAGTATGGAGTTCCAGTCAGTAAAGTGATTAGGGAAGCCTTGATTGAGGAGGTTCGCAGGAGGGAGGAAGAGGAAATTAGTGCTGCGTTAGGGGAGGCTCAAGAGATATTGAAGGAAATCCCCCCTGAGGAAATAGTTGCTGTAATTAGGGAAAGCCGTGAGGAGCGGTGAAGGCCTTACTCGACGCGTCAGCTCTACTAAACATCATTAGGACTCAAGGACGGGAGGCCCTGCGGTACTTAAGAGGGAGCTACGTCCTGACGCTCACCCCTTACGAGGTCGGAAACGCTTTATGGAAGGAAGCCACGTTAATAAAGAGATTAACGCTTGAGAAAGCAGTGACACTACTTAACGCCATATCGAGAATATTTAACTGCTTAAACGTCGTAAGACCAAGCAAGGAGGTTGCGGTGTTAAGATTAGCCAGCGAGCTAAGGCTGACGTACTATGACTCCTCATACGTGGTCGTATCAGCAATGCTTGACGTGCCATTAATAACGGATGATGGTAGGCTTAGAGAGCGTCTTAAACAGAAGGAAGATAAGGTCAAGGAACTCCTCCAAAAACGCGTTGCTGCATACTCAAGTGATGAGTACTTATCGATGTCACGTAGGTCCTCATAGCTAAGGCAATATCTCTCCACGTGGGTGTTTACCTCCTTATCCACGCCTGAGATTATGTAGGGGAGCCTACCCAACGCAGCCACTGCTAACTACGCAAGTGGGATGAAAAGGAAGGCTTCTCAGGAGAGAGCCATCACTGGAGTCTAGGGAAGCCTTAAAGCCACCCCCAAGATGAATGATGCGAGGCAGGGATAGCGAAGGATGTGAGGACCTTACCCTTCGCAGCAGCTGCGATTAACGGGGTGGGGAAGGCGGCCGAGAAAGTACGGGGCCTCTCCGAGAGGGGGTTAGAACGTCCCTAACCCTTACGCTCGTAGTTTGAGCTCACCTAACTCACTCTTACGTGCAATCACTACTGCGATGTCATCCACCCTAGCCTAAAGTTTTTCTGAGGGCCTCAGAAGCTCTCTCTGAGAAGCTGGGGTTTGTGGATGAGTAGAGAATCCTTGCATAATGTTCTCAATACCCAGATCACTGGAAGGGTTTCTGGGGTGGAAGTGCTGAGGGGTATTCTTGAGTAGGTACTGGCTATGGTTAGGGATAGGGAGTTTTCGGAGGGGTGGTCGTCAGCACTTGTTGCGTAGATTAGGAGAGGAGCCACACTGATATTTCACGGAAGGGAGGGCTACGCATTAATCAAACCCCACAATACACGCCCATTAATACCTGAAGGAGAGAGGAGTTGCTGAAGCACTTCCCGCCAAAGCGACGATACTTGAAAGAAGAAAAATTATAGTCTCAGAAGCTAACACTGCTGAAGCTATGTAACTTATTTTGATCACTAGGATGTAAGGCGATAATTATCTGCATGAGGATGAGGCTAGACTGTGCAGTAACAGAGTTAATAGGGAAGATCTATGGAATCCTTAACTACGCTAGGGGTTAACACTCGCCTCACCTTAACTAGCCATGTATTCTTAAGCTGATGGTTGACAGAAGAAGTTGATTTGCTGTGTCGTAGGCGGCATTAAAGCCGCATATGAACGTTCACCCATTTTTAGAGGCCTACCTAGCCATGACTTAAAAAGCTCAGTTTCTCAAGCTAGATGCTTCGATTCGCTAATCGTGCTTGCTTACGCGTTCCTTTAGCTCGGATTCCGAAGGGAAGATGTCTTCTTTGGGTATTTCTTCCTTTTCTTGAGGTAGGTGTAGCCCTGCCTGCTTGATTATGGCTCTGAAGATGGAGTGGTATGTGAGCACCCCGTAAACCATTCCTTCCCTGTCCTTTATTACCGTGTGGTAGTAGCGGTCCCTTCTCATGAGCCGAAGTGCTTCATCCACGGTCTCATCAACATCGGTCCAGTGTGGAAGCCTCTCCATGAGTTCTGAGGCTCTAACCCTGTTTTCGGAACCCAGTGTTACTCCCGCCCCCTTCAGCAGTTCCCTTATGCTGCCAAATGCTGTAGGAATGGCCTTAGCTGATGCTTTGCTGAAGAGAGTAACGATATCTAAGTACGTTATTAGCCCCCTAAGCTTTCCTTTCTTATCTAGAACTATGATGAAGTGCTTTCCCTTGAAAAGAAGCTTAAGTACCTCATCCAAAGAGTCGTCCTCCATCACATAGTCGAAGGAAGGTATGAGGTCCTTAAACCTCTTCACGAACTCCCTAAGTGTCATGGACAGCACTTTCTCTGCTCCTTTAAGGAGGGCTCCAGAGAGTGACTCCTTGGGCAACCGAAGCACCTCCTTGAAATGATAGTTGCGAATATCTTAAGCCTTAGCCCCCTCCTTTTTACCCCTGATCCCGCCCAGAACCTTAAGCCTAGGCCTCACCTCAGCAGTCTCAGGACCACTAAGGAAGACCGCCTTGAGAAGCGGCGGTGTCAGGAAGTTCGTGAAGATCATTATCAGTATCGCGGCCATGTATGCCTCAGGCCCTAAGATATGGTGCATGTAGGCGAAGTACGCGGCCACAATGCAGAACTCAGCCCTCGGAAATAGACCTACCCCTATCCTCAGTGCGGCCCTGCCGGGATATCCAACTAGGTAGGAAGTGAGTCCGCCGCCCATCAGCTTCCCCAGGAACGCGGCGCTGATCATCGCTACGTAGAACACCGTATACTGCGGGTC
>JAGHCP010000080.1 GCA_021160415.1 Desulfurococcales archaeon | reverse complement strand
TCAAAGTTTAAAAACAGGGTTTTACAGGCCTTAAGCCTCACTGCCCTGAACTTCTAGCCATGGGTAAAGCTTCTTCCACCTTTCGATGAATGGTCCGTACGTCTTTCTGTACAACGGGTGAGAAGTCATCTTCTTTATTAATTCTAAGTTCCTCCTGTACTTGATGGCTTCCCCTATCGTGTTCTCACCCTTCAGCTTCTTCCACTCCTCTATGGGTATCATGTATTTCTTCTGGACATAGTCTCTGTAGATGTCATTCAGGACGTTGAAAGTGCAGAACGGTATCATCCTGCCGTCAGGCATTAGGTAATGAATATTGCATCTCACAACCCTCTCAACGTCGTAGTTGTAGAGATCCATGAAGTGCATCATCCCTAAGAACATGAACTTGTAGTGCCACTCTCCAAGGGCGTCGTAAGACTGCTTAGTGAATATGTTGTAGAGGACCTTCGGCAATGTCTTCTTAAGCTCGGACGGGACGTTATCCCACTTTATGAACTTGTTGAACACATTGAACAGCATCTTTGTTCCGACCAGCAACTTGCTCTTCCCTGACTCCAACTCCTCCGCTTTCTGGAGAAGGTAGTCAAGAAAACCCTCAATGTCTATCATTCTCCCTATAGGGATGAACTCGAAGTTCCCTTCGGAGTCCCTCCTCACGTAGATGTAGGTCGCTACCCCACATTCTGGGTGATTAGCCATCTCGAACTTGAAACGCCCTGCTAGAGCCTCCGCGAACTCGGAGAAGGAAACGGAGACAGGGATTGGGTACCAGTCCTCAGCGGTTATCTGCCCATTCGTCTGCTCCTCAATGAGTTTCACAGTGTCGTACATGGTTACCCTCAACTTCATCCTGTCCCCTTTCTTTATGGCCCCTGTGAGAGATACTGGCTGGAAATTGACCGCCCTGACTATGTCTTGATTCATGGCTGCGAACCTTATTATGTCCCCCAGCTCATCCGTGTTGACCCCTTTAATCACTGTCGGGACTAACACAACGCTCGTCATCCCTGCCTTCCTGAAGACTTCGAAGGCGAAAGGCACTTCCCAGTGGTTCTTGGGGTTAGCCTTAGGCGAGATCCCGTCGAAGCTCATGTACACCGTGTTTACTCCCGCCTTCCTCAACGCCTTCGCGTACTTAACAGCCTCCTCCTCGCCCTTAGTGAGGTAAAGCTTAGCGAACTTTGTGATGTTTGTGTTAAGCTGGATATGTGTTACCCCCATCTCCTTTAGAAGCTTGACTATGTCCACCAGGTCCTCCCTGAGGGTGGGCTCTCCACCCGTGATCTGAATAACGGGCGTGATTCCCTGCTTTAGGTACTGCTGAACCATGAATTTTATCTGCTCTATGGTGGGCTCATAAACATACCCTACCTTCTCAGCGAAGAAGAAACAATACCAGCAGTCCAAGTCACACCTGTTTGTAGCTACGAGATTTGCGAGGGCTGTGTGGTTCTTGTGCAGAGGACATAACCCGCAGCTGAAGGGGCATGGAGCAGTTACGTCTGTGTACACGTATCTCGAGCCACGTCCCTCAACGAACCACTTCTCAATCCTTCTGGCCCACTCAGCACTGCCTTGGTAAACCTCCTCAATCTCCCCGTGTTCCGGACATACTTTCCGAATGTAATACTTACCATCCCTCTCAACGATGACTGCTGGGAGGAGACGGTAGCAGTAAGGGCAGATGGACTGCGTGTACCTAATAAGTCTCTCCCCATCCCTCACCTTAGGTATGGGCCCCCCTATCTTGATTTCCCTGTCAGCTATCCTGACAATTCTCCGCGTAGGGTCGAATTCTGAGACCTTCAGAAGATTTGGCTTTGAGCCCTCCGCGGTGTTCTCGGCGTTCGTCATCCCAAATACCTCATTCATCTTTACACAGCGTTAAAATTAAAAGTTATCTAAACACTGCCTCTGTTAATGTACCCGATGAAATTATCCCAACCCCCGCTCAACACCTTCCCTTTGTAAATAATTTGCCCTGGATGCGTATCGATGATTTCCCCTAGCAACACAGCCCCACCGGGCCCAGTATACGCTACGATGAACTCTTCACCAAGGAAGTACAGAATCTCCTCAGGGCTAAGCTCCGCCTCCTCCATAATGTCGGCGACTTCAGAGCAGAAGGGTAACTCATCGTGAAGTCGGAGGCCAACCCCGTTAATTCTTAGAACTCTCCGCAGAGACTCTAAGCCATCACTTATGTCTGTTGATGCCTTGACATATCCGACCTTAAGGAAGTGTAATGGTAGGGCCGGCCTCCTCACCTTATCGACCACTCGGGTCAGAAACTCCTCACTAAGCCCACTGTAATGTATGAGGGCCGGTATTGAGGAGTAGCCTAGGCAACCCGTTAAGTATATACTGTCCCCCGGCCGGAGAGGGGAATTACCAATGAATCTCTCCCCCAGCCCTACAGCAGCTACGTCTATCCAACCATCTCCCTCACAGGAGTTCATGTCACCTCCCATATATCTGAAGCCGTACCTGCCGAGGAAGTCCGCGATGCCGTCACCCAGCTCCCTTACAACATCACCTACGTTGTCATCGCGGGGTATTCCAACAGACACCGCTATGCCGTAGGGCTCCCCACCCTTAGCGATTATATCCGTCACTGAACCCGAAGCTACCCTGTAAATGAGGTCTGAAGGGGTCATCCAAGGATACATTGATGACCTGAAGGACGTTCCATCGATCTTGAAGAAAACATATTTATTCCCGACCTTGAATGCCGATGCGTCATCCATGAAGCCCTTATCGACACCGCTGTAGTTATTGATAAGCCCTCTGAGGAAAGCCATAACAGCTGCTGACTCACTTAAGTGCTTGGGCAAGAGGGACATCCTCCATAATTCCTTGAGGTGAGGCATTAATAACTGCGGCACCCGGCAAAAACAGTTTAAGGGGAGAGGAAAATACTTCTCAAGGTACTGGAAGTGATTAAGGCGTCAGCAATTTTTCTGATCGTAATCGCCGTCACCTGGTTCACGCTGAGCCCTCTGGCTTTGGATGGGTGGACACAGAACGCAGTGAGTGAGCCGATATCTAGAACTTACTACTACTTCGATTACGCCTGCGTGACATACTCAGAGAATTCAAGCAACGGGTACTTCGACGCGCCAGTAAACTACTCCGACACGGAGGTGAATCAAACAGTGCACGTCCTGTACGTGGGGGGTGCCGCTCAGTTCAGCGGCAACTCAACTAACCCATACCAGATGAGGATGGGCAACGGCACATGCGGTTACATAGTGCTTAAAATTAACCTCACCTACAGAAACATCACGGGTATCCTCTACAACATCTCGGCGAATCCGTACATATTCAAAGGCGAGTACCCCGAAATACCTGCAGCCGTACTTGAGAAATACGTGAAAAAACCCGCTAAGGCGGTTAACACCACAGTAAGGCACGCGTTTGAGAAATGGTTAATTCACTTAGGGTATGTCCCCAGCCAGGTCTCCAAGGCATTCATAGCTCTTTCGGCAGCTCAGTTCATCTACGGCCAGCACTTCATAAAATATAGCGCTTCCGCCCTCCCAAGATCTTTGGACGACGTCGTAGGGAACAAAACAGGCGACTGCGACGACATGTCTAGGATTCTCCTCAACCTTCTTTGGGGGTATGGTATACCGGCGAAGATGGAGTACGCCTACGTGTACCTCCCCTACAACGACACCTTCAACGTCGAGGGTTCCTACATAACATTCGTTAATGCGGGCCCCCATGCCTACGTCCTCACATACCTACCTAGGGTAGGGTGGGTATCCCTGGATTTCCTTGCCGGGGCTTTGATCTATAACCCCTCTCTTATAACTGGGGAGTCACTCCAAGCAAACATAACTCGCTCGGAGGTGGTGGAAACTGTTAAGGAACTTAAGCAGTACCGGTACGCCGAAGTAATTATGGCGTACTCTGCGAGTTCTCTCCCAGCCGAACTTAGGACCTTACTGAACAACGAGGCAGCTCTCAGGAACTACCTCCATAGCCTCATAACTCCCTACCTAGAGAAGATAAAGGCTAACCTCTCATTGAGGAACAACACGGTGACACAGCCCGAGAGCAACGTAACCGCAGCACAGGGAAAGCACTCCACAGCAGGGAACCTGCCTCCCAATCCCTCACCCTTCACACCGAAAGCAATGCTTATTGCGTCATCGCTAGCCCTTCTGGCTACAACGGCTACCCTACTCATAAGTGCACGTAAGGGGGTGGGTCAGTGAATAAGAAGGCCGTCTACGCCGCACTATCGTTATACGTTCTCATAATCTCCGTCCTCCCCCTCATAAATGACTTAGAGAGCATCAATGGGTGGGTTGCGTACGGGTTAGGCAGCTACCGATACGAAAATAACTACTTCTACATAGAGGTAGCTGGACTGGGATTCAGCAACAGCAAACCAGAAATAAGCATAAGGCCTATCTACCTGCTCTCAACATACATCCCACTGATAAGCATAGACGACAGCGGCTCCTTCTGCAATGCACTGAATCTATTCAGAGATATGAACTACAGCGTCAGCAGGATCAACAGCTCTGCCCTCCTAATGACTTACAAGGGAGGAGACTCCAATCTGTACAAATACTTAGTGATATTTAATCGAAGCACGCTCTCCGTGATTTACAGAACCGAAGCACCCAGCAATTTGTCCGTGCTTTTAGAGCTGAGCTACCTCGCCAAGGTTCAATCCCTTAGAAAGGAGGGTGACGCAACCATTATAGATCTGAGGTTCAAAGACCCGGATAACCTCTACAAGGAAGGAAGAGCTACCCTCATCATCACTAACGCATCAAAACTCCACGTGGAGCTGGGAGTGAGGGGAATATATAGGGTTCTGATAAACGCCTTCAATAAGGAAGCTATTGAAATTAAGCTGACTCATATCTTCTGGCCAACCGATGTGACGAATGATAAACTCTTTCAGCTCAGCAGATGGCTAAATAATGAAAGAACAATACATCTTCTCTACCCCTTCATAGCTGCAACCCTGATCTACGTGGGGTGGAGGTATTGGGTGAAGAAAGAAAGCTAGTTCTCGCAGCCATCGCCGTAAGGATTCTCTTCGCCGCGCTCTTCTTTCATATATGGGACGTGGTTGCTTTTCAGGAGGCCCTCCACCAATTCTTTTCTGGAGGGAACGTTTACGCATTCGTAGCTAAGAAAACTGAGGAACTCGTTCAAGCAACGGGAATGAATCTGCACTATGAGGGATACGCCTACCTGCCTCACGCGCTTTACATTTTAGCACCTTTCTACCTCGCCTACAGAGCTCTGGGCGGCGTTCCTGAACCGATTAAAGGGGTTGAAGGCACTTTCTACATCCTTAAAATGTACCTCCTGCCTGACGTGTACCTCTTCCTGCTCTTCATTAAGTTACCTTTAATCCTTGCTGACGCAGCAACTTCCTACCTCCTTTACAGGTGGTTCGGGAGAAAGTATGGCTGGGCCTACGCCTTAAATCCTTACGTAGTCTTCATAACTGCCTTCTGGGGTGCTTTTGACGGACTTGTCGCGTTCTTCTTATTCACCGCTGTCGTCATGGAGCTGAAAGAAAGATCCACGCTCTCAGGTTTTCTTTACGGGGTGAGCCTGATGAAGTTCTACACAGGGCTTGCGGTAATACCGCTTCTCTACCACGCAGGTAAGAAAGGAAGGGACCGCTTAGGTAAATTCATCACGGGGGTTGTGATTTCTCAAGCACCTACGATATACTACTTCATCAAAGACCCGGCTTCATTCTTGACTGCAACAGTGTTTTTCCACGGGAGTAGAGTCGGTAACGGGGTTACACCGCTTAATGTTCTTCAGGAGATACATAACTTCGCGTTTAGCGTTAGGGTTTCAGCCGTTGCTTCCTTAATAGCCCTCTTCGCGTGGGGATTGGTGTCATACTACGTCGTGAAGAAAGACCTATCGCTTCCTGAGGCTGTGGTTTTAACTATAATGTCCGGGTTATTTCTGGGTAAAATAGTCCATGAGCAGTACCTTCTCGGAATATTCCCCCTACTCCTATTAAGTGATTATGATAAGGTGAAAACTCTGGGGAATCTGATGCTTCTCTTCGCAGTATTTAACACAGGTCTAATTTACTTCGCAACACCCGTAATGGGGCTGCTTCCCTACCCTCTGTGGAACTGGGTACTTAGCGTTTATAGGGCAGCTGTGTGGGGGGCCGGTATCCTAGGGGCTACGCTTGCCAATCTGAGGCTTGCATTGACGTTCGCTGTTGGCTCTGCCTTCTTTATAAGGATTGCTACATACGTCATGAATAAGGTGGGTTGATAGTGATAATAAGTAATGAGGTAAGG
>JAGHCP010000058.1 GCA_021160415.1 Desulfurococcales archaeon | reverse complement strand
CTCAACCACAGCCGTCACGTCGCCGTATGCATTCACAAGCTGATCTATGAGGGACTCGAATTCCTTGGAAGGCGCACCCTCCTCCAAGGACTTCGCCCTCTCCACTATCGAGTTTATATCCCTGCTCTCCGGGAACACCTTCGCCAGGATGTTCCCTTCCTCATCAGCGGCTATACCCCCAACAACTGTGTCAGCTAGCACTACCTTCAAAACCACACCCATTTAAAAGCAGGGTGCAACGTTAAAATATTATTGCAGAGGGACACCACCAGCGGCTTCCGGCGCATAAAAGCCATTCGTGCTAAAAACACGGTCCTTAACCGCAAAACCCTTCGAACGCCATCAAAATCGATCACGCGGCCGAGATGACTAATAACTTAAAAACCGAGACACCCACTTATTGCGGGAGATAGCATGCCTACACACGGATCGATGACTAAGGCCGGCAAAGTGAGGAATCAAACACCGAAGATTGAGAAGAAGCCTAGAAGGAACTTACCCCCCAGAGTCAGGAACAGGAGGGAGTACTGGATAAGGAAAAGGAAGGAAGCGGGCCTCCCTGTCCCCACCGTTGTGCCGCCCTCCTCAGTGCCGAGGAAAGCTAAGGGCTGAACGGAGCCTGAAACCCACACCCTCATCATCTCGACCATTCCCACACGCCATTAATGGTGGCTCCACCCGAGTGAATTAGTTGAGTTTATGCCGTGATCTCTATGCTTAATTATTCTCCTCAGCAGGTTTAGGTAGGGGTGTTTGTTTGGGAAGCAGGCCGAATCCGGGGGATCTCGTAAGGGTCGTTAAGGGAGGCCTCGTTCTTGAAGGGGTGGTTATGCCGACCACGGAGTTCAGCGACCCTAATTCCTTAGTGATTAAATTAAGTAACGGGTATAACGTAGGCGTCGACGTAAGGGATGCCCGGATTGAGGTCCTTAAGGAAAAGATGTATGAAGTCGGTAAGGTGCCAGAGGCTGGGGAGACCTCCGTAAGCGGCTCGGGGAAGATGAAGATGTCCTTCATAAGTACCGGGGGCACCATAGTGAGTAAGGTGGAGTATGAGACGGGGGCTGTGAAGCCCGCGATAACTGCTGAGGAACTCATTGAGATGGTGCCGGAGTATAAGGACGAGTTCTCATCGATAGAGGTCTTGGAGCTTTACAGGATCTTAAGCGAGGACTTCACACCGCATGAGTGGGGGGAGCTTGCACGCATCACCTACAACAAGTTGAGGGGGGGTGCCGACGCCGTCGTGATTGCCCACGGAACCGACACCATGGCGTTCACAGCGGCCGCTCTTGCGTTCTCGCTGAGAAGACTCCCGACACCGGTGATGCTTGTCGGCGCTCAGAGAAGCAGTGACAGACCCAGCACTGACTCCGTGCTGAACCTGAAGGCATGCCCCGTGATAGCGCGTGAAGCCCCCTTCGGGGAGGTCGTCGTCGTCATGCACGGCTCGACGAGCGATACGTACGTACTAGCGCATAGAGGGGTTAAGGTCAGGAAAATGCATTCCAGCAGGAGGGACGCTTTCCAGTCTGTTAACGACGTTCCGCTGGCCAGGGTGGACTTCCCCTCAGCCTCATTTAAACTCCTCAACAGGAGATACCTGAAGAGGTCAAGCCCCTCAGACCTTGAATTAAGGGGTAAATTCAGCGATAGGGCCGCCCTGATAAAGTTCTACCCCAGCATGGACTGTGGCGTCATAGATCACTTCCTAGATAAGGGGTTCCGAGGCATTGTTCTGGAGGGTACGGGCTTAGGGCATGTGCGGAACCAGTGCATATCATCTCTGAGGAGGGCTGTGGAGGAGGGCGTTCTGGTGGCTATGACGACTCAAACCTTATTCGGGAGGGTCAATATGAAGGTCTACACAACGGGGAGGAAACTTCTTGAGGCCGGGGTAATACCCGCCTCGGATATGCTGCCCGAAACGGCTTACGTGAAGATGTCGTGGCTGCTAGGCAATTACGGCGATCTAAACCTTGATGAGCTGAGGAAACTCTTCCTTCAAGACGTAGCGCACGAGATCAACCCCAGGCATGAACTTAACCTCTACCCGAGGTGGTTCCACGGTGAGTGATGAACTCGACTACTCGGCCCTAGGCCTTAAGGTAGGGCTTGAAATCCATCAGCAGTTAGACACTAAGCACAAGCTTTTCTGCGGCTGCCCCACCTCCTTGGCGAGTGATGACGTACCCAGGAAGACAGTTGAGAGGTACTTAAGGGTCGCTAAGAGCGAGGTTGGGGAGATAGACCCGGCAGCGCTTTACGAGATGAGGAAAGGCAGGAAAATAATTTACGAGGTCCCTGAAGGCCATGCCTGCATGGTGGAGCTTGATGAGGAGCCGCCGCATGAACTCAACAGGGATGCGTTGACGATAACCCTAGCGGTTGCTGAAGCGCTTCACTCGAAGCCTGTCGATGAAGTGTATGTTATGAGGAAGATCGTTATCGACGGGTCGAACACTACCGGGTTCCAGAGGACTGCGGTCGTCGCCTTCGGCGGTTGGGTTGAGGATGAGGAAGGGAAAGTGGGGATACAGACTATATGTTTGGAGGAGGACGCGGCTAGGAAGGTTGAGGAGGGTAAGGGATACATTAAATACAACTTGGATAGGTTGGGCATACCCTTAATAGAGATATCGACAGCCCCAGATATTAGGAGCCCGGAGCAGGCCGCGCGGGTGGCTTTAAAGATAGGTCTGCTGATGCGCTTAACGGGGAGGGTGAAGCGCGGGCTCGGAACTATTAGGCAGGACCTCAACGTGTCTATTAAGGGAGGCGTTAAGACTGAGGTTAAGGGGGTCAGCAAACTCGACCTCATCCCTAAGGTCGTTAAGTATGAGGCTATGAGGCAGTTAAATCTCCTGAAGATTAAGGAAGAGCTTCTCGCTAGAGGTGTTAAGGAAAGAGACGTGTATGATCAGCCCATAGAGATAACTGAGATCCTTTCGGGTAGCGGGAGCAAGCTAGTCTCTAAGGCCCTTAAGAGGGGGGAGAAGGCATACGCAATACTCCTTAAGGGGTTTAAGGGTGTGTTAGGTAAGGAGGTGCAGCCCGGGAGGAGGTTCGGCACGGAGCTCTCCGACTACGCTAAAGCTTGGGGAGGTGTTAAGGGAATAATACACAGCGATGAGCTGCCGGGCTACGGCATCGGGGAGGACGTTGTCGCCAGAATCTACGAGGTGTTGGGAGGTGATCCGGGCAGGGACGCTTTCGTTTTCGTTCTTGGCAACCCCGACAAAGCATTTAGGGCGTTGAAAGCCGTTGGAGGGAGGGCTAAGCATGCCTTGCAAGGAATACCGAAGGAGACCAGGGGGGCTAACCCGGACGGCACGACGAGGTACCTCAGGCCGCAGCCAGGGGCTGCGAGGATGTATCCAGAGACCGACGTACCTCCTGTGAGGATCACGGAGGACATGCTTAGGGAGGCCGCGGCAATAAAGCCTCCGACCCCGGAGGAGATGTTAGCGATACTTACGGAGAGGCACGGCCTAAGCAGAGAACTGGCTGAAGGGTTGCTGCGGGATCCTGCACTGCAGACCTACTTAGACTTGGTGGAGGAGGTTGAGGGAGTCCCCCCGCAGCTAGTTGCGTCCACCCTGCTTGTCCATCTAAAGGGCCTGAAGTCCGAAGGGGTTGACCCCTCAGCCATAACGTACGAGGTGCTTAAGGAGGTTCTTCGGGCCGTCGCTCAAGGGAAAATAGCTAAGGAAGCCATCCCCGAAATACTTCTGAAGTACGGGAAGCTAGGTGGGAAGACACCCATTAAGGAAATAATTGATGAGTTCGGCGGCGTGAAGGTCGAAGACCTAGACTCACTTATCGAGGGGGTTCTCTCCGAGAATGAGGAGGTCGTTAAGGCTAAGGGGGAGAGAGCCTTCAGCTTAGTTATGGGTAAGGTGATGGGTAAGGTTAGGGGGAGGGTTGACGGGAAGCTAGTGGCCGAGCGGGTGAGGGAGAAGCTGAAGGACTTCCTCCGGAGGAGTTCCTAAAGGCCTACCACCGTTTTAATGAATTGATCCTTGAAGCCCTCATCCATCTTCATTAACCACCCGTAGTTCCTGACTATGTCCTTATAACCCGAGGTGAACACCACCTCGCCACCTTCAACGTAACCCTCAAAGCATTTCCTCACCACACCCTGCGGCCTGTAGGGCTTGGCCTTCCCGCCCTCAATCAGTACTTTCTGAAGAATCGATGTTGCCCAAACCAGCTCGGACGGTGTCGCACCTGCCTCATCTTCTTCATGCTGAACCCACTTCAAGGGCATGAATAGGGAAAGGAGGAAGGAGAACCTGTACTTCTTGAAGGACTTCGAAATTACTTCACTCCTTCTCTCGCTGCTCCACCTAAGAGATCCCAGTAGGAGGTCGTAAGCCTCTCTCGACGAGTAAGCCGGCCTCACATCCCTCCCCGCAGTGCAGTTACTTACATCCTTAGCAGGGAAAACGAGTAGGGCGCGGCGTGCAGGCACCTTAAGCGACTCCATAAATGAAGCGTCTAGGAGGTATTCCTGAGTACCCAGAGACACCCTGAAGTAAGGGAGTGAAACGCTGAACTCTTTCATCAACAACCATCCCGAGGGAGAGTTGCTTCGAAGTAAATAAGGTGATGACCTGAGGTTCCAAGCCCTTAAGCCTAGGTCGAAAAGGTCACTGTTTAAAAACCCCCTATAAACTGGGGGTGCTGTTTGAGGGGGGTAAGCAACCTATTCGTAGACCTAATACTTACCTTACTCGTGATAGGGTTTACTACGGCCGCTATGGGGGCTGCTG
>JAGHCP010000025.1 GCA_021160415.1 Desulfurococcales archaeon | reverse complement strand
CCTCCTCAGCGCCGCTCTCGATTATGTCTGGGTAAGTGGTTCCTTGAATTAAGTACTTGATGTGTGGGTCCCTCGACGCATACTCAAGGAAGATGCGTGCGAACTCCTCCCCTATTATTCTCCTTCTCTCCTCGCAGTCCCTCACACCCTCAAGCCTCTTAAGGAAACGCTCCCTCGCATCGATGAGGATGGGGTTCAGCCCAGCATCCCTTAAGTACGTAAGAACCTCATCCACCTCCCCCTCCCTGAAGAGCCCGTGGTCCACGAGCACGGCGACGAGTCTCTCTCCCAAAGCCTTCTTAGCTATTGCCGCAGCCACTGTTGAGTCGACGCCCCCACTCACCGCCACGATCGCCTTGAAGGGGGGCTTAACCGCCTCCCTAACTTCATGAGTGAAGTCCTCAATCAAGTCGCCGGGGTTCCAATCCCTGCTAACCCCCGCCACCTCAAGGAAGTTTGCTAGCAGCTCAGTACCTTTCGGGGTGTGCTTAACCTCCGGGTGGAACTGAACTCCGTAAATCGGCTTCCCCTTAACCCTGAACGCCGCTATGTACCCCCTACCTGAAACAGCTAGGACCTCAGCGCTCTCCGGCAACGAAGTAACGTAGTCCTTGTGGCTCATCCATACCTCCTCAACGCTCCCCCAGCCCTCGAAGAGCGGGTCCCTACCCACCAGCTCAACCTCAGTGCGTCCGTACTCGCCAACACCCTCAGAGACCTCCCCACCCAGCAGTTTTGCGAGGAGCTGATGGCCGAAGCATATCCCGAGCACCGGCTTACCGAGGGTTAGGAGCTTCGCGAAAGCATCTACGGATGTGTGGAAGCTGTTGACGCTTGCTGGCCCACCAGACAGAACGATAGCAGATGACTTCGCCAACACGTCAACGCCTTCCCGCACGACCCTAGTGTAAGGGATGACCTCGGTGTACGCTTTAAGGTCTCTGAGACGCCTAGCAATCATGTGGGCGTACTGCCCGCCGAACGAAACCACAACCACTGGATCCGCGTGCTTTCTAAGCAACGCATAAACCTCTAAGGAGCGGTAATCAACAGTTATTATAAAACTAGCGCTTCCCAAACACCTTACCGTGCTCGATGAATTAACTTAATTAAGTAAACCTGCCTTAGACCTCAAGCCTTAAATGAATCACGTCCCCCGACATAACCACCACCTCACCCTCATCTGTCTTAACCCTTAAGGAGCCATCTCCCTCAACATCAGTTGCTATCCCCGTAAACTCCGCGCCGTTAGGCAGGATGACCTTAACCGCCCTCCCAAGGGTGCAGTTACGCCTTCTCCAAGCAGTAAGTACCTCTTCTTCATTTCCGGAGCTGAGCTCCTGGTATAGAGAACCTAGGACCTCCATGAAGTTCTTCAGAACAGCGTAGTTACTTACGTACTGCCCGGAAAGCTCCCTCAGGGATGAAGCTATCCCTTTAAGCTCGTAGGGTATGTTGTTATTCGTGTTCACACCGACACCTAGAAGGACGTACCGCAGCATGCCCTCAGCAACACCCTCCGTTAGTACCCCGGAGACCTTGAATCCCTTAACAAGTACGTCGTTAGGCCACTTAATCCTGGCATCGAATCCACACCTCCTTAGGGACTCCGCGACCGCTACTCCCGCGGCGAGGGGGATCAGATGTACATTAGTTGTTGATGGAGGGCGGAGGATCAATGTGAACCATAAACCCTCAGGGCCTGCAACCCATCTTCGACCCATTCTACCCCTGCCTGAAGTCATTTCCCGAGCGATGACGAGCGTGCCCTCCGGGGCCCCAGCGTCAGCTAACTCCCTACCTACGTCCTGTGTGGAGCTGCAGGTCTCGAGCACCACGGGATGACATTTCAGGGATGAACTCAGCTTCCCGCAAATATCTCTGAGCTTAGTTACTGTAGGCCACCTTTCCTCACTTCCTGAACTAACGCACCTCAATGACCCGCCCCCTCCACGTAACCTTACCTCTAAAGGATAAAGCCATGTATACACCTACTAAGAAGCCTGTGATGGGGGACGTAAGCGAGTGTAGAGGGCTGAATCCATTTACTTTAGCGCCTAGGGAATTGGCAGCGATTAGGGCCGTTGAGGCCGCGATGGAAACCCATAAGAGTGGGTAAGCACCCGTAAGTAGGGACACAACCAGGGATAGCGGGGGGATCAGATAGGATGACGCAACTATTAAACCGCTGAGGGCTGAGGCCTTACGACTGCTTCCTGCTAGGGCTAACCTGCTTACAGCGTGAAGCCCCTCCGCAAGCCCTTCATGCCAGGTGGTGGCGAAAAGCCCTCGCCCATCAATTACACGCACCTCTAACCTTCTCCTCATGGCTTCGGAGGCTATGCAGACCTCCTCAACAACGCACTCCCTGAATGCTGAGTGTGTTCCTAACTCCTCATAAGCTTCCCTCGTCACAGCCCAGCAGCAACCAAAGAACCACCCTGGCCTGGAACCCGCCTTAAAACCCTTGAAACCAAGAATGAGTGTCGTAAGCACGGTTTCTAAGGCCTCGCAAACCTTACTTAAGCACCTGAAGGAAGGCATTGCCGAAACAATTCGTTTCCCGCCTAAGCCATTAATTAATGCCTTGATGGAGTCTGGAGAGGTTAAGCTCACGTCCGAATCAATGAAGACCATGATGTCCCCAGATGAGTTACGGAAGCCTAGAAAGGATGCCCAGTTCTTAGGGGCCCAGCCTGAGGGGGTTGAGTCGACCCTAAAGTATTTGATTTTGAATTCCCTCACCTCCCCCGCAAGCCGTGAAGCGATCAGGGGCGTGGAGTCCGTACTTCCATCATCGACTATGATGACCTCCTGCGGGAGGAGTGCCTGCCTCCTCAATGAAGCGATTAAGTCCTCTAACTCATGCTCAGCGTTCCTAGCCGGCACAATAATGGATATCCCCCTACCTCCGAACTTAGCTTCCCGATCCTCACTCGCTCCTGAGACAGCCCCCAGCGATAGCCTCACCCCTAACGCAGCCCACACCCAGAAAAGAGTAGCTAAGGAAACCACCACGCACCCAAGCAGTATGCGGGGATCGATGAAACTCACAATCCCCCCACCTTCAAAGCGAGAACCCATAGACCTATCGGGGCGAGAGCCGCGAATACAGCGATATACGGGGACAGCTCGTAAGGGGTTAGACCCACGGCCGCGATCGACACGAAAGTGTAGATCAGTGAGGCCGCGATAACTGCGTACGAAGTGCGGCTGAACCTGATGTTCCTAAGAACGTACTCCGCTAGGAAGTAACCAGCTACAGCCCCGAACACTACCCTGACACTCAAGTCCGGCGGGAGCCACTCACCTTGGGCTGGGGCCCACATGAAGGGCAGGAGCTTCGACACTGGGATCCCCCTAAGCAGGCATTCAGCAGCGCTAATCCCTGCTAAGTACGGAAGGGTTAAGGCGGCTGCAGCCCATAACCCTTCCACACTCTCAAACGCTGAGAAAACCAAGAAACTCGAGATAAGGAAACCCACGGAGGCTGCGGCCAGTTGAGAGCTGTTAACCAGCGCCGCGGCAAGCCCTAACGCGAACCACGAAGCAGTGAAGACCTCTAGGAGTTGCTTACCTTCCCAGACCTTCCTACCCGCAACCCAGGCACCTACCCCGGCAAGCACGCCAAGCATCGATGAGAGAGGATACGTCAGAAGAGGAGGTATGTACGCCACCATGGCGGGAGCTAGGAGTAACGCGCCTCTTAAGTACCTCATCAAGAGGTGACCACCTCCCCCAGATACACCCTCAGCGCGCAGTCCTTCAACTCATTAGGGCCTGCAAGAATGAAATACCCTCCTGAACTAATAATCACCTCCCTAACTTTTCTAATTCTATCGATCTCCTCTGAAACCTCAGCGGAGATAACCTCCAAGGCATTGCTGCTTAGAACCCGGCCTACATACCTCGGAATATCCGGTACTATGAAGAAGGGTTTAAGGCTTAATGCTTTCAGACCCTGCACGATCGTGGAGATCCCCTCAAGATTAACTGATGTGAGGGGAGACAGCACTATGACTGTGGTGCCCCTCTCCAGGAACCTCCCAGCAACTTCCGGGAGGGCTTTAAGCCTCCCAGCCTCCTGAGGCTCCAAAGTCTCGAGCCACTTAAGGGCGAGGTAAAGTCTTTCCTTCCTCCGAGTGGGCGGCAATGCCACAGTAGGCGACCCCATTAAGTACACGCCTGCGGGATCCCCTTTGCTCACCGCAGTAAGCAGGACACTTCCCGCTGCGTCAACCATGTCATCAATCACCCTCCTACCTTCCTCATACCTCAACGAGGTTTCAGGGGATGCGTCAACAACCACGAAAACCTGGAACTGGGCCTCAACCAGCAACTCCCTCACGTACGGAACCATGCGCGTATTCCTCGCGGACGCGCCCCAATGTATTAGCCTCACATCGTCGCCCGGAACATACTCCCTTAACTTAATGAAGTCTCCGAAGCCGCCGGACGCACGTACTGCATGCCTTCCGGGAACCAGCCTCGAGGGCTTAGGTGGGGCTACCCTAGGAGATTCGGCGTAGAAAGTGGGTACTGCATCTATCTCCACCTCAGTGGTTCCCGGGAAGCGGTAATCAACGAACGAGAAGCGTAGAGGGGAAGGGATCCTTAAGGTTAAAGGGCCTATTTTGAACCTCCCCCTAAGCTTCGGCCTCACGTAGTATATCAGCTCGACGATGCCTGAACCCTCCGACTCTGGCTCCTTATCCGAGGAGACCTCAGCAGGCAACCTATCCCTAAGAAGAGCAGGCAACGCCTTAAGACCTACGACCCTACCCCTACACTTCACCGGTGCTTCACTTCCCAGAACGACCTTACCGGGAGTCTTAACCCTCTCAACCTCCGCAACTGTGCCCTTCCCTGCGTACACAGCTATAACGGTGTCAATGAACACCGAGGCTGAGAGGAACACCCCTAGTGTGTAGAATTCATACCTTCTGAGAATTGCTCCAAGGACAGAGAGTACTAGCGCTAATGCTAAGGCAACCCCTCCTTCCGGGGTGAGCTTCAGTTCCGCGGTAATGGACCTTAAAACCCGCCTACCTTGGGATGGGGACCGACTCAATTACCCCTCTCACCACCTTCATTAGGGTGTTGTATGTCCAGAGAGGTTCCCTACTGTACGACCCGATGATGACTTCAGGCCTAAGGATCAACCTATGGTTTATGACGTCAGGGAAGACCTCCTGAACGTCGTCAGGTATGACGTAGTTCCTACCCTCACTCACCGCTGCGTGGGCCCTTGAGGCGTAGAAAAGGTGGACTGCGGCCCTCGTTGATGCACCCAGAAGGACCTGAGTGGCTTCCCTGGTAGCCCTAACAAGCGACACTATGTACTTCATAACTGGTTCCTCAACTCTTACATTGCTGAGCGCATCCCTCATCTTAAGCACTTCATTCTTGGCAAGGACTTTCCTAACCCTTACTTCCTCACCATACACAGCTTTCTTCTTGAGTACTTCAATCTCTTCATCAAGGGTCGGGTACTGAGTAACGACTCTGTTCCTCTACAGAGTCGTTACTCAGTACTCGACCCTTGATGAAGAGATTGAAGTACT
>JAGHCP010000138.1 GCA_021160415.1 Desulfurococcales archaeon | reverse complement strand
GCCTAGGCATTAAGGGTGTCGGGCTCGACTCACCGAGCCCGGACAGACACCCCTACCCCGCCCATAGAGTGCTCCTCCCCAGCGGGGTTGCTATATTCGAAAACCTTATGAACGTGGACAAGGTGGTAGGGAAGAAATTCCTCTTCATAGGCCTACCGCTTAAGCTGGTCGGAGCTACTGCGTCACCTATAAGAGCAGTAGCTGTAATTATGGAGTGAAGCTTTGCTTACCCAAGCCCCGATATGTGTTTTAAAATTCGCCGAGAACTTACTTCGGAGATGTTGCCCGTGTCCGGCAACCTGAGTTCGAGCGAGGAGCTACTTAAGAAGGAGATCTGTGAAGCCATGAGGAATCTCTTCCTGAAGAAACTCGTGTCGGGTTTGGGGGGTAACGTGAGTGCCAGGGCTGGAGATGAGGGGGAGTTCTGGATAACGCCGAGCGGTGTTTTCAAGGGCTCACTCCGCCCCGAGGACCTAGTCAAGATAAACTTAGAGGGTAAGGTGCTGGAGGGGAGGTTTAAGCCTTCCAGTGAGTGGAGAGCTCACGCAGCGATATACAGGGTTAGGCCAGACGTTAAGGCCATAGCGCATTCCCATAACCCGGTGACGGTAGGGCTCGTATCTGCGGGCCATAGTTTGGAGCCTGTGTCGGTTGAGGCGGTCGCGATTGTGGGTAAGGTTGAAACCGTTCCTTACGCCCCGGCAGGTAGTGAGAAGTTGGCTGAGTTGGTTGGTGAGCAGGCGAAAACGGGGGTTAAAGCCCTGATCCTCGAGAATCACGGAGTCATAGCGATGGGGGCGACTCCCTATGAAGCTGAGTCAATCGCTGAAGCGATTGAGGAGATAGCGATCATTCAATTCACTTCTCTAGCACTTGGGGTTAAGCCCACCCCCATCACTAAGCTGTAGAGGTTAAGCACCCAGCAGCATTTCCCTTATAGAAGCGGTAAGGTCTTTCTTTGGTTCCCACCTCAGAACACTCCTCGCTTTATCTATTGATGCATAGGAGCTCCTTATGTCTCCTGTCCTAGGCTTTGAATGTATGGGTTGTAAAACCCTCCCTGAAGCATTAATGACGGCCTCCGCTAACTCGTTGATCGTGATGGGCTTACCTGAACCTATGTTGAACGTCGTGTTCGTAGCCCCCGTGGTTAAGGCTTTAAGGAAGGCCTCGGCCACGTCCTCAACGTGGATGAAGTCCCTGACTTGCTTACCGTCCCCGAATATTATCGGGGGCTTTCCTTCCTTGGCTCTGTGTATGAACTTAGTGATCACGCCTGCGTACGGGGATGACTCGTTCTGCCCAGGCCCATAGACGTTGAAGAGGCGGAGAATCACGTAATTCGGCGAGTGCCTCACCTTACTTACTGACTTAATCGCTAACTCCCCTGCTAGCTTGGAGGCGCCGTAAGGGTTAACAGGGTCTGTGGGGTGCGACTCACCTATTGGTAAGTGTATAGGTTCTCCGTATACGGCGGCCGAGCTCGCGTAAATAACTCTCTCCACGCTTGCCTCTGAAGCTGCTTCAGCGACGGACGCTGTTCCTGTAGCGTTGACGTCGAAGTATAGGTGCGGCCTCGCCACGCTTTCAACCACGTCTATTAGTGCCGCAAGGTGGATCACGGCTTCAGGCCTGAACTCCCTGAAGATCTCCTTGAGTTTCCCGCAATTCCTCACATCCTCCACCCTAACCGCGTCTCCTGCCCACCTCATCACCTCTTCCTTCACTGGCGGTGGGGTGCGTGAGAAGTTATCGATCACGAGGACTTCATGGTTAGCTCTTAGAAGCTTCCTCCACACCGCGCGCCCGATAAACCCAGCGCCTCCAGTAAGAATGACCCTCAAACTCCCGCCCGAAACCCCCCTTGCATCGAGGGTATTTAAAAAGTTGGCGCTGACGCGGCTCTCAAGCGTATCTAAGGCGTGAGCGCTAACCACGTAAGGGCTATGAAGACAGCCCCCACCAAGCCGTAGAGCGCTAAGTAAGTCTTAAGGTGCGGGGACCTGATCAGGAGGAACGTGGAGTACTTCTGAGTCATCAGCAGCTGCAGAACGGAAGCTTCGGGGAAGCCCTTCCCTAACACCTTCAGGCCTAGGGGGAGGAGGGTTAGGCCTAGGATCAACTGGGCGAGGGCGGGTATGAGCCTCACCGTGAAGTAGTAACGCGTTCCTAGAACCTCCGCAGCTACAGGGACGTTGAGGAGGGATAACGCAGTAAGTATGCTTCCCCACACCAAGAACCACAGGCCCGAACCCACAGCTACGGAACCGTACATAAATCCCTTAACGTCGTGCACCTTGCTGAACTCATCCAAGGTCTCAATAACTGTGGGTACCTCACCCTTCTCCTCCTCTGAAAGCATGGATGCCACGCTCAAACCTTTCCTTGTCAAGCAGTACCTACCATCAACCCTCTGCTGAACCAGACCCGCACTAACGAGCCTCCGGAGGTGGTAGGCGAACCTGCCGCTGTCCTCCAGGCCTGAAGCCTTCATCATGTCCATATAGGTCGAGGGCCCTGAAGTGAGGAGGTGGTGAAGGATCCTCCTCCTGAATTCGTTTGCTAAGGCCCTCATGACGGCTTCGTCGTCAAGCAACTGCCCACCCAACCCTCTCAACTCGCCCGTACCGTTTAAACATATCTGTGAAGAAATCTTCACCCCTCATCAACTAGGTCCCGCATCCGGAACGTCTTCACCGGGCTCTGCGCTGAGGACTTTATGACTTGTATAGGGAGGGAACCCGTTGATCCCGCAGGTCTGCTGCTATTAGGTTTTATAGTTAATTGCGTTAAGTCAAGCTTTTATTTTTAATTCCGAAGTTTAACGCACGGTGATGAAGCCGTGAATGACGAGGACAGCGACCCCTCTCAACGAGTTGCGGAGGACGTAACCAATCCCCGAGAAACCGCTGCTTCGATTTGCGGCGTGGAGCTCCTCACCAACCACATGCTGAATATCGGTTAGGGGGCGGCCGGGTTGAGCGGTGCTGAGGAGTTCGTGTACACTATTTTCTTAGCTTTCGGCTTGGCGATGGTTGTTGGGAAGCTGTCGGAGGAAGTCTTTCTCAGGTTAGGTGTTCCGCCAGTCCTCGGGGACCTGCTGGCGGGGTTGATCCTCGGCAACACCTTGCTCGGCATATACCCGACCAACGACGTCATCAGGGCTCTCTCTTGGCT
>JAGHCP010000166.1 GCA_021160415.1 Desulfurococcales archaeon | reverse complement strand
GAGGAAAGGCAGGAGGAGCTCGAATTACTGGGTAGAGACACTGAGAAGCTTAAGGAGGCTGCGAAGACACCCTACCCGAGAATAAGGTATGATGAAGCAATAAGCATCCTAAGGAGAAAGGGTTTCCGCGTCGATTGGGGTGATGACCTAGGTGCGGATGAGGAGAGGGCCCTCACGCAGGAATTCAGCACGCCGTTCTTCGTGACGCACTTCCCGAAGAAGATAAAGGCTTTCTACATGAAGCTGGATGAAGACAACCCGGAGGTTGTTCTGGGTTTCGACCTCCTAGCCCCTGAGGGCTACGGGGAAATAATTGGGGGTTCCGTCAGGGAGGACAGCTACGATAAGCTCCTGCAGAGAATCCGTGAAGAAGGGTTAAACCCGGAGGACTACGAGTGGTACTTAGATCTGAGGAAGTACGGGTCGGTGCCTCACTCAGGCTTCGGGCTTGGGATTGAGAGACTAGTTATGTGGGTAGCGGGGCTTGACCACATAAGGGATGCAACGCCCTTCCCGAGGTGGAGGGGGAGGCTGTACCCTTAACGTCACCCCCTCCCGCTCAAGTACTTTAGGAGCTTCCTCGTCCTTAACCCTTCATAGAAGGAGTACCCGGCGAAAATCAGTGAGGATAGGATCAGCACGGGATCTAAATTACCTGTGAGGAAGGAATACGTAAGCACGAAGACCGCGTACCCCACCGCTGCCGGAATCAAGGTAGGGACAGGTGTGTTCATGATAAGGATGTAGCCGGAAAGGGCAGGGTTATCCGCCTTAACCGCTACGTACTTACCGTCTGGAAGCTGCTTCACCAAGCCCTGCTTCATAAGCCTGTCAAGATGGTACTTCACCGTGCTGGGGGATTTAAGACCAACTAAGTGCTGTATCTCCCTAACCCCTAAGGATCTCCTGGAATTGAGGAGGGTTAGGTAGATCTTGAAGGCAGTGCCTGTGACAGGCCTCCTACGTCCCTCTCCCCCCACCACTCACTCACCGCGCTTCCTAACGCTTCAGTACCTAGAATCAATACTCAGAACTTCTTAATAAGGAGGCTAGCGAGGTACATGAAGCCAACAGCCACGACTACCGACAACCCCAGGGGGACAAGCCTGGAGGAGCCGACCGGGGTTTCCGAGGTGGTAGAGGATGTTGAGGCCGATCTCAGCCCTGCACCGCCAGCCCCTTCCGCTCTTGCCGCTACCTCACTGCTGGCTTGGTAAGGTGTCGCCACCGTAATTAATTGCGTGGTGGTTACGCCGCCCGACGTGGTTCTAGACTCGGCACTCATAACAGATACAACCTCCTTCTCCAAAGGCAAGGAGAAGGCAAGCACCCCCTCAACCCTCAGTATGTACGCCGTCGGAGCTTCCTCCAGCATCGAACACTGCCGCGTAAGGTTAAACATCCCAGCAAGCTTCACGGCTTCACCTCCCTCCGCAACTAACGAAGCATTAAGCCACACATCCCCTATCCGTAACTTCGCCGCCCCCTTAGATGGGATCTGCGCCAGCTTCTCCGCCAAGCTCCCAGGTATGATGCAAGCGCCGTACGCAGGCGTGCTCTCACCCACTACCGGGTAAACTATTACGTACAGTGAATTATTCCCGGAGGAGGGAGTAGAAGCTGCTTGACCTGCGGAGACAGTCACTGCTAGGGCAACGACGCCCAACACCAGCAGGAACGCCGCAGTGGATATTCTCAACATTAGCACCTACTCAACAATACTTAGACGTACTTAAACAATCTACCGGGTAGAACCAGTGTTTCAGGGCTTAGAACGGAAAAATACTTAAGCGTGAGCCCACCCATCAAACCGTGTGGAGTTAATGCCTGAAGTCACACGTAATGTCGCTGCCCTCGCTAAGGAGCTGGGTGAGAAGTACGGAACGCCGTCCTTGGTGTATAGGGGTTTCGTGCTGAACGTTAATGAAGTCAGCGACGGTTTAACCGCCGCGGAGTTCTTAGGGTACGGAGGCACTAGCTCAACGTTCCTAGTCACGGAGGTCGACGGCACCTACGAGGTATGCAGTGTGGAGGTAATTGAGAAGCCGAAGGTCATGAGGAATAAGGTCAAGGTCAGGGGCTTGTTTAAGGTAATTACTTGCAGTGAGTGTCCCTAACCTCACTCCGGGAGAACATAAAGCAGCTCCGTGATGAGGTTCTCTACATCCCTTAATCCCTGCGCCCTAAGCCCTAACTCCTCCCTCATACTTTCAAGGGCTTCTTCCCTGCTCCATAACCCCACGTACCTCCCAGCCAACCACACAGCCACGTCGAGCCTTAGAGGGGGGATGCCAGACATCTCACCTACGGAGCTCCACACCTCCCTAATTAGCGATGCCTTCCTGAAGAGATCCTTCGCCAAGGACCTGAGTGAATTAAGGTCCTTCGGCGTAGGGAGCACGCACCCGGAAGTGAGGGTTACGGCAGCGGCCCTTCTATCAGCTGGTAAAGGGATCCACTCTGGGATTTGCGGGTTCAGCCCGGCAGACTTAAGGACGTAGTAAACCATCTTAACTGAGAAGGCAATCGTTTTCTCAACCCCTTCTGCGTGGAGGCACGTCCTCAGAAACTTCCAGTATTCGCCGAGGTCTTTGTAGGGGGGCTGGTTGTCGGCGACGCACTTACCGAACTCCTTAATCCTGCATAGCTTCGCGGTCAAGGAGAATCTGTTGTGTTGCTTGGTGAATTCCTCAACTATTTCTAAAGCCCCGCGGTTCCGGCACATCTTCACAGCGAATTCCATGAATGACGTCCAGAATTCCTCCCCCCTCACAGGAATCATGTAGCTCACTAAGGCGTTCATACCCATAAGCTGAGCCGCTGTCTCAACACCGCATGAGCTTACGAGGGTTTCAGCACACCTCATCTGCGGGTCTTTAGATTCGAGAATATCTAGAGCCTTACTGTGGCGTTTAAACGCTTCAGCAACCCTCCTTATCCTTCCCTCGTTACGTATGAACCTCTGCATGGTGATGCCTTGCTCCAGATGAATGCATAGATGAGAATTTCTTT
>JAGHCP010000106.1 GCA_021160415.1 Desulfurococcales archaeon | reverse complement strand
GAGGAAAGGCCTCAGAACTATGACCGTTTCAGAGTCCTGGTCGCTAAATACGTCGCCGAACCAGTAGTAGAAACCCCCTCTCTCCTCCCCATTTATCAGTACGTTCTTTATATGGGAGGGGGGACACTCCCTCACTAAGTCATGGTAGGTCACACCCGTCTTTAGATTTAATGTTCCCGGGTAGGGCGGGTCGTCAAGGAGCTCCGTTATGAGGATGTTGTAGATAGGCATCGATATGTACTTGGCGCCCTCCCCGAAGCCCCGTATTACCTTACCCACCAGCGTCTTTATCATACCTTCTCCTCACCTCTCTCGAGATCCTATCCGCCATATATGTCGGTTCGGGTAATGTGTGTCCTTTAAAAAAGGTTTGCGCTGAATTAACGATCGCCTCCAAACTGACTCTATGCCCTATGCTTAGATATATGGCTTTATTTTGCTTGGGCCGGTAGATATACGCTCCCTTCCTGCCTTTCACCATGAGGTACTCCTTGCCGTCAATGCCCGAAACGACCTCACCAGTCAGCTTCTTCTTGGCCGCCCCTATTGAGGGCTTATCGAGGACTACACCTACATGTGAGGCTATCCCGAACCCTCTAGGGTGGGTCACGCCGTGGCCATCAACTATTATTAAGTCGGCCTCCACCCCCAGGGCTTCGTAAGCCGCCAGCATTAATGGGGCTTCTCGGAATGCGAGGAGCCCGGGTATGTAGGGAATTGGGACTTCATCGACGGCTACCGAGTACTTAAGTAATTGCATGTCGGGGTACGTAAGCAGCGCGGCGGCTGCGATGCCGAGCCTGCCTCGGTAGGAGATGTCCAGCCCGACAACTGTTCTGACTCCGTGGAGATCCCCTTCCCAAATGACCTTCCTTGAAAGAGCTTCCTGCAGCTTGTATGCTTTCCTCGCCTTGAACCTAAACATCGAGGCCTTCACGCCACCGGGTATGCTCTCTCTGACCCCCCTTCAGAGGTTATGACTGCGACATCGATCCCGTCCCCTGAAGCAACGTCCCGCTTAATCGCTGCCCTTATGGAGTTAACCGCTAACTCTTCTGCCTCTTTCAGGCTCAGGTCTTGCCTATACCCGGACTCGATAACTCCAATCGCTATAGGGGCCCCGCTCCCTACGGCAGCGTAGTCATCCTCGATTAAGGATCCGAGGGAATCCATGACTAGTATGTGAGGCCCGTCCTCATCAACCCCGGCGAAGATGATTTCCGACAGGAAAGGCATGTATTTATACTGATATAGTATCACTGAGAGAAGCCTCGCGGCGGACTTGACGCTTAGGGGTCTTCCATTCTCGATCTCGTATTGATGCAGCTGAACCCTCATAACCCTGACTAAGGTCTCCACGTCTGCGAATAAACCTGCGAGAGCCATCCCGTACCGATCCTTAATGACGAAGACTTTCTTCCCGGCCTTACTCATCACGAACCCTCCGTACGCTACCCTCTTCTCGGAGGCGAGGACGACTCCATCTTTAACCCTGATGCCGACCGCCGTGGCTCCAGTACCCAGTCTCTCATACGACACGAGAAGCACCTGAGTTAGGAATGCAACCAGAATTATAAGGTTTCAACTATGAATGTGTAGGGAAGCATGAAGGAAGGCACTATTAGGGCTGCGTTAAGCAGGGTTTTATGGACCTCACCCCCTGAGGAATTGCGGGAGTATGAGGTAGTGTTTATCGATCGCGGAGAGCCTTCAGGGCTGAGCACCTTGAGACTGGGCGGGGAGGTTAAGGTGCTGAGGGACAGAATAGTGGTTGGTGAGAAGATTATACCGCTTCACAGAGTTCTGGAGATAAGGAGAGGGGGTGAAGTTGTTTGGAGGAGAGGTGCTTAAGCAAGGAGCTTAAGGGGTTAAGGATCCCGACGTACGACGAAGTTCGTGCGGCGGTTCTCAAAGCCTTTCAGGAGCCGGTGCCTCTCGCCAGAGGCGTGAAGAGGAAGGGCATGGTCAAGCACCTCCTCAAGATCGATAGGGTGTACCGGGTAGTTGATTCGAAGGTCTTCGCCCCGGCTGAGAAGCTTCCCAACCCTGATGAGGTCAATGAGTTCTATGCGGAGATCTTGGCGGCTGGCGGGGTGAGTGACTATAAAGACCTTATCTGGAAGTTAAGGGGTCTTAGGAAGGCTTACAGGAATTTATGGAGGGAGTACCGCATCAGGGTCAAGAACACCCTAAACCCTAAAGAGTCAAACAAGGTTGCAAGGGCATTCGTAGGTAGGTCGCTCTCAATGATGAGGAGGTTGGGTACCGATCTCCGCAAGCTGAGTGCTGTGATATCGGAGCTCAGGAAGCTGCCGTGCATTGAGTTCAGCCAACCTAAAGCTGTTGTGGCCGGGATGCCGCAGGTAGGTAAATCGACATTCGTTAGGGCCGTATCGACTGCCGAGCCGGAGGTCTCGCCCTTCCCCTTCACCACGAAAGAAATAATACTTGGGCACGCCTACGTGGATCATCAGCCCATCCAGGTGATAGATACCCCCGGCATCCTTGACAGGCCCTTCGCTGAGCTTAACGAAGTGGAGAGGAAGGCGCTAGCTGCGGTCAGGTTCCTCGCCGATATACTTATCTACATGGTTGACCCAACGCCTAACACCTACTACCCCCTCGATCAGCAATTAGACCTACTGAGATCCCTCAGGTCCGTGTTCAGCGGGAAGGAGATGATTGTGGTCATCAATAAGGCTGACGCCGTGAATGCTGAGAAGGTTGAGGAGGTCGAGGCTAGGATTAGGGAGGTGTTCGGGGGTGAAGTATTCCGTATCAGCGCCCTTAAGGGGGTTGGGTTAAGCGACGTGATGAGGAGGATGAGGAACCTCCTCGGCCGTAGTTAGGTTAAACGGCGGACTCCAGAATTTCCTTGAACCTTAAGGCATCATCACGCATGTACTTGTTGTTGAACATCACGAAGACTTGCTCGGCGGAGCCGACGCTCTCAACTATGTCCCTCAGTGCCCTCAGATCTTTATCCGTGTACTTATAGCCATAGTTGACTTCCTTACCCCCAATACCGTGGAGCCTGAAGTAGTAGGTGGGTGATGGCTTCACGGGTCTCCAACGGAAAGGATCGACTACGTGAATGACGTTCTTGTGTTCCCCAAGGATCTCAGCTAGCGCATCACCGTGCTTCCTCCACTCCCCACGCAACTCGATACCCACCTTAAATTCTGCGGGCTCGATAGCGGTCAGGAAATCGCTCAGATTCCTTAAGTTTTCATCGGTGTAGCCAAAGGAGGGCGGTAGCTGAAGTACAACGACCTCAGCTCCCAGCGCCTTAGCTGCCTCCCTCACCGCTTCCCAGGCGCTGAAGTTCTCCGTGGTTGGGCGTAGGTATCCGTACTTCCCCCAAAGTTCTTTCGGGATCTTAACTTTAGATCTTCTCCAAGTCCTCATGTTTGGAGGGTGGGTTAGGGCTTGCCAAGCCTTCATAGCGAACCTGAAGTTTTCCGGGGCTTCGGCCCTTAGCTTCCTCATTCTTTCGGGGTCAGGCATGTTGTAGAACGTTTCCTGAAGCTCTACCGCGGGGAAGAGGGAGTAGTATTTCCTCCTCCCTATGGGGAAACCGCAGCACCCTACGAAGACCCTCACGGAAGGACACCCTTCCTAACCGGGCTTGTCTTAACGACGGATATGCCTTTACCCATCAAGCTCTCGCTTAGGCGTATCCCTGCCTTAGCATCTATCACTGACGCTGTTAACACGCATCTGACG
>JAGHCP010000088.1 GCA_021160415.1 Desulfurococcales archaeon | reverse complement strand
TGCGCGCGGTTGTTGTCTGAGTACGCACGTGTGTGTTTTCCAAACGCTCCAGCGCTTCATTTGGCCCATAGGGAACCACCCACCCGAAGAAATCCTTGCTGACCTCAGGGAGCGCGTAAACAACCACCGTGTCTGGAGGTGAATGAACCTCCACAAACGCTTGAAGACCTACTAATCTAACCATTTTCCTGCATAATCCAAGCCTTAACGAGTGATGCATCGCTGCACCCTCAGCTAGTACTACCCGGTCGTACGCCCTGCTCCCACCGCTTAGGTGAAGCTTCCCATCCAGCGTCACGTGAGTTACGCGCGTCTTTAGGTTAGTGGCTACACCTACGCTAACCGCTGACTCAAGCATTACCTCCTCCATCCCAGTTCTGTCCGTCACGTAAACCCTCCCTGGAAGTTCAATCACCACCTCACTGCCTGACGGCCCCACAACCCTATACTCCGTGAAGGCCTCCCTAACGACGTTATCTATCGACGACCCCACTATCGACCTAATCCCCCTCAGAACTTCCTCGCTTATAATGCCCGTGCAGTGCCTAGGCACCCCAACCCTTCCATGCTCCTCGAAGATCTCCACAGAGTATCCCGCGCCTCTCAACACGTTCGCGGCAAGCAGTCCAGCCGGCCCCCCACCCACAACACCGATCCTCAAATCCCAGCACTCCCTGCCATGTGTGGGGTTTAAGGGATGAGTAATAAAATCATTCGCTCCTAGGCGTTTTAAACGCCTAGGAGGGGGTTGGGGGCGCTCCGCGCTCCCATGATCTTATATTATATTCGGGATAATAAACATGACTCACAATATATTTGGCCAAATCAAAACGGGATGAAAATATTATACTACATCAATCAATGTAGGACCTGTCAGCAACTTCGTACTCGTACCTCTTAGCCTTGAGAGCCTTAACGATGTATTTAAAGGCTGCCTCCGGGTTTGTGTGTTCCCCGCAGGAATAAACATCCACCGCCGCGAAGCCGTGCTCTGGCCACGTATGGATCGTTATGTGAGACTCCAGGACTATCCCCACAATACTTACTCCAGGCTCTATGCGCCAAACACGAATGTCTAGTAAGGTCATGTTCCCTACCCTCGCCGCCTCACTGACCACTTCCCTCAAGTACTCCGAGTCCGACAGCAGTTTCTCATCACATCCGTATAGGTTCCCGTACACATGCTTCCCAAAAACCTTGTAACCCATGATTTCAGGCACTGCCTTCTCTGTAATTCTTGCCTGCGTCATGACCCCCAACCCCCCTTTAATAAGGGGTACTCTGCTTAAAAATTATGACCCCCCTTAACCGAGGGTCTGTGAGGGAGCTGCGACACCTTTTAATGTTTATCCGATGAGGTTTCAGAGGTGCTTGAGTTTGGCTCTCCCTGGCTCGTTAATCAGTGAGTTAATTGAGGGGTTAATCGATAGGGGTCTCCAAGAACAACCTGCGGGGGTAGACCTCACTGTTAGGAAGATATTCACATTCATTAATGCGGGGGTCTTCCGGTTCGAGGATAAGGAGCTGTCAAGAACTGAGGAGGTGCCGCCTGAGGGCGGAAAGTGGAAGTTGCCTCAAGGGGCCTATAAGATCAGGTTCAACGAAGTCGTTAAGATCCCTGAAGACGCGCTGGGGCTATGTCTCCCTAGATCAAGCCTTTTGAGGTCAGGCGTGGATATTAGGTGCGCTGTCTGGGACCCAGGGTATTATGGGAGGGGGGAAGCTCTTCTAGCTGTCTTGAACCCTAATGGGGTCGAGATAGGGGTTGATGCTAGAGTGGCTCAATTAATCCTGGTTAGACTTGCTGGCAGACCTAAGAAGCTGTATAGGGGTGGGTACTGGGGGGAGAACATTGATTAAGGAGTGCTGTGACTTCCGCATTAATTATTCCCGGTTGGGGCTCCTAGCACGCCTCTTCAGAAACGTACTCACGAAGTTCCGATTCGACACCTTCACTGACGAGAGGTTCTACCCCCCGCCAAGCACAGGTAGGGAGGAGACCCTCCGGTACTTCATCTTCATGGTGGCGATAGACCACCGCACAAGCAGGTGCGGACCCTTTGAGGGTTTTGTTGATGGGGAGTTCTACCACGGCGCCGACCTCCTGTACAGGTTAGGCATGAAGAGGTTTATGGAGGACCCGGAATTCTTCAGCCCTGAGAAGATGTCCGTAATCACACCGTCGGAGGTGGCTGACTGGTTAAGGCCTGAGAGAGGGGATGCGGTCATATGGGACCCGGAGGTCAGAGCCTCCCTCTTACGTGATCTAGGTGTGAGGCTCCTTAAGCTGTACGGGGGGCAGGTGAGCGAGTTAGTTAGGGCTTCTGGAGGCTTGCTTAAAAGCCCGAACGGCCTCGGCCTGATTGACCGTCTGAAAGGGTTTAAGGCATACTCAGATCCCGTTGAGAAGAAGGCATACCTCTTCGTGAAGTTCGCTTCGAGGAGAGGGCTCATTCATTACTCCGACAAACACAACTCTGAAGTGCCTGTGGATAACCACTTAGTGAGGATAGCTCTCCGCCTCCACCTAGTGGAGCCTAGAAAGGAACTCCTCCACAAGATCTTAGAGATGAAGCCCTTCATGTGGGGGGAGGATGTGGGGCTGAGGCTTGCTGTGCGGGATGCTTACAAGTTTCTTTCAAGACTTGCGGGCATTGACCCCCTAATGCTGGATGATTTCCTATGGCTTTTTGGGAGGCATTGCTGCACGTACTCGAACCCCGCATGCATCACGGGGTGTTCGGAGAAGTGCAGGGATTTCAGCATCTGCACAGATAAGTGTCCCTTCAGAGAGTACTGCGTGGATGCTCGACCCGAAGCTATTAAGGAACATAATTACCGTGACACCTACTACTACTAGGTGTTGGGTGTGAGTGGGGAGGACGTCGCGAAAATTAAGGAAGCTATCAATTCCCTCGACAGGGGCTCCAAGCTCGTTCTGAAGTACTTCGTTCAGAACAGGTCTGTCGGGGAGCTCCTAGCACTAAGGGAGCTGAGAGGCCTGTACAGAATAAAGGACCCTGCGAGAATACTTGCGAGGTTAACTGAGATGGGCCTCCTCGAGAGAGCTCCTGGTTGCTACAACATCCCTAAGAAGGTTCTAAAAGCCCTTAAGGAGGGTGCCTAGGTATTGAGTCTGGGGCGGAAGCTTAAGGGCTACCTGCAATTAATGAGGCCCCATAACCTCGTCGCTGTAGTCATAACTACCTCCATAGGCTGGTTAACCGTTTCAGCTCTACATAAAACCCACGAAGTCCTGAACCCTATCTACCCTGTACTGACCGTTGCTCTCGTTGCTGCTGGCGGATACGTAATCAATGATTACTTCGACGTGGAGGTAGATAAGGTGAACAAAGCATACAGACCTATACCTTCAGGTGTTGTGGGGAGGGGTGAAGCGCTGGTTCTGAGCTTGGCCTTAGGTGCTGCAGGCGTTGCGCTATCACTAACCTCAGGTCCTTACACCTTCGTATTCGCCGCCTTTAGCGCCGCCCTGACATACCTGTACTCCTACAGAATTAAGGAGTGGGGGTTCGCGGGCAACCTCGTCGTTGCCTTCGAGGGGGCCGCGTCAATCATTTACGGGGGTTTAGCAAGCGCTGAGTACGTCGGCTCTTTAACGTACGCTACCTCCTCCCTTCTCCCAGCTCTTTACGCATTCCTCCTCCTACTAGGCAGGGAAATAGTGAAAACCATTGAGGACTACAAAGCAGATGAGCTCAGGAACGTTAAGTCCCTCCCAAGGGTTTACGGCGTTAAGGCTGCGGCGTACGTGGCCTCTCTACTCCTTGCGTGCGTCGTGGCAATATCCGCACTGCCTTACCTAATGGGCTACGGCATACCTTATCTTGCGCTGACAGCCGGTACCGACCTAATCCTCATGTACTCCATCAGGGAGCTTATGAAGCTTCCAAGAACTGAAGATCCTGAGGTTGAGGCAGGTAAGCTACGCAGTGTCTTGAAGGTCGCCATATTTCTAGGTTCACTAGCCTTCCTGGTTGACCTACTGGTGAAGCTCCTTTCCTATAAAGGATAGGTTTTGACCTCCTGGCCCCAGACACCGTGGTATATCAACCTAATTATTAAGGGCCTCTTAACTTCAGAGGAAGCCTTAAACACCAGCTCCTTCGAAGCTCCTGCCTCAATCTTTCCGACAGTTCCCCTGAATACAGGGATCCCCGCTGAAATCCCAACTATCAACGCCTTAGGCGCTGGTGAGCTGCCCTTGTTGCGGAGGGTCATGGACACCTTACCTCCCTGGAGCGTGATGTCGCTCAGCTCGAGGACAGGACCTTCGCTCAGGGGTTTGTAGTAAATCACCTCATCAATGTATATGTGCGAGGGCCCGTCGTGACGTAGCTTCAGGGTGGAGTGCTTACTCTTCAGTTGAAGCTTAAGCGTGGCTGAATCAGTACCTAGGATATTACTTATATCTCCCTTGAAGTCACCTACAGCGACTTCAGTCCTCGAAGACCTGCTTCGCGCGGTTATCGTTAACTGCAACTGCGACTCCCCGACGAACTCGTTACCTAGATCCAAACTGTAATCCTCACCACCCTCGACGCCGAGAGGCCCGACCCAATACCCCACTTCCGAAGACACTCCCTCCAAGGGATGGATCCCTAAAATGCTTATGCTGTCAACCCTGACAGGCTCCGCAGACTCACACATCACCTTTACTTCATACTTACCTGCCTCGCCGACTATCTTAGACACATCGAAAACTATGGCTGCTCTCGAGGATGTGTTGCTTCTAGCTATTACCTGAGGCTTGAACTCCCTCGTCAGGGTGACCCTGCCTAGGCTGACTCTCCACATGAAGCCCCTCCACCTTAAGTCCCTGCCTGAAAGCAATATCGTTAGTAAGGCGTCCCTCACGCTGAAGTCAAGCGTCAGCGTCTGAGTGAGTGTGTTAGGATTCCCGTAACCCCCGATGTAGGTGGAAGGCATCACTGCCGAGTAGTGCGGAATGCCGTCATGAATCCCTGAAACGTATCTATGCAAGTCACCAGTGACCAATGGCTCCCCCTACCTATATCAAGGTGGGGGATTTAAGTGTAAGAAATAATCCTACACCTGAATACGGATGTCCTTAGGTGCTAATGACCTCAACGCCTTAAACGCCCTCAACCTTTCCTTCCTCCCCAGCTCCGCATCCCTAACTATCTGAGCAAGCTCCCTCAGAACAGCCTCCGCCACGTCCTTCCTAACAGGGTACGGAATCCCGTCCTTCCCCCCAATCGCGTACGCGTATTTGAAAGCCGTGAATGGATGTGTGACCGGGTCGTTGATGGATGGAGGCTCCCTGTACACCAGCTCCGATATCAGAGACAGAGCCCTCAGAACCTCAGGTCCGCTACCCCTCGTAAGCAACACCTCCTTAAAAGTTAAGGGCTTCGCTTCATAGAGCGCGTTCAGGTTCGATAGGAGGGCCCTGCTTAACCTCACCGGTCTGTAGTAAGGGATTTCAGGAAGCCTACGCCGCGGGGACAGGTAATCAAGTAGGGTTTTATTCCCCTTAAGATACGCATTAATTCTGCGGAGCTCATTGACTAGCTTACTTGGGGACTCGTTAACCAGGTCCTTGATTACTTCCCTCGCATCTCTTGAATCCGAGGAGGTAAGGTTTAACGGCTTCCTGACGCTGTCCGAAGCAATGCCTGAGTGAGGCTCCTCTACCACTTCGGACCCGGCAAACCATGCGAGGTGGTACCTGCGCGCGAAACCTGCCTCCTCATCCATGCCTTGCTGGATCACGACCCACTCACCCCTCTCTGAAAGCATCAGTGAGTGGTGATACAGCTTAAACCCGTCTTGAAGAAGGGCGTTGTCCGCCTTAGCTGCGAGCTTTGAGACCTCCTTCAGCTTATTCAGCGTGCCGGTCGTGAGGCCGAGCTCATCACCGACAACCTCCAACTCATCGGGGGCTCTCAGCGAAGCCTTACCCTTCCCCCCAACCACCCTCAGACCTGCATTTAGGGCTTGAAGGGCTTCCTTAACCATAGCCGTCGTGACCGTCGTGGAGCCGCTGCTGTCCCAGTCCATACCTATCACGTTATTAAATGCCTGGAACCAGAAGGGGTTTGAGAACCTCCTCAGTATCTCGGCAGGCCTGTACTCAATCAGCATTACCTTAAGGATCTCCCTGGTTAGCTTCCTCATTATGCTTATCAGCCATGGAGGCACGTGCCCGGTGTGGAGGGGGAGGTCAGCTATTCCCGACGCCTTCATCCCGGTCTCCCTCCACAGGCTCAACCTTCAGCACGCCGTTCACCATGGCAACCACCTTAACTCTTTGGCCGGGCGACACGTCGGTGTCTGAGGTTGCTTTCCAGTACTCACCGTTCACCATTATGTATCCAGGCCTTCCCGGACCTATAGGGTCTACGGCCCTACCCACCCCTTCCACAGGAGTGAATTCGCTGGGCTTCCGCCTCTTCACCTCAATTATCTTGTACAGCACGAATCCCGTGAACCCTCCCAGGACGGCGCCGACCGTTAAAGCAAGGATTCTGAGCTGATTGGCGTATCCTGGAGGAGGGCTTGTCCCTGCGGGTATGTTCACTGGAGAGAGAGCCACCCCGAGGGCGATGAGTACGATGCCTGAAATGCCGAGTACCCCGAAGCCGGGAGTTACGAAGAGCTCCACAGCCAGAAGAACAGCCCCCAGAACCAGAAACGATATCGCCACTAGGTTGGGGCTGAAGCCTGAGCCGAGCATGCCGAGGAGCAGAAACAGTATCGCCACCGGAAGTATTGGGAGCTTACCGGAAAGTATCGCGAAGAGCGTCCCCAACACACCTAAAGTCATCATTAAACCCGAAATTAACGGGTTCTCGAAGAGTGAGATCGTCCTCGCCCGCACACTACACCTGTACGTTAAGGTATTTGTGATTTGGAGTACGTAAGTCCTTCCCGAATCCTTGACCTCGAGCCCCTTCAGCTTACTTAGGAGGTCCTCAAAGTCATTCACTATTAAGTCGGCTACGTGGTTCTTAACGGCCTCATCAGCCGTCATGGTTAGGGCGCCCTTGACGAAAAGCTCGACGGCCGTGGTGTTCCTGCCTCTGAGCCTGGCGTACGCCACCGCCTTCGTTATCACTGGATTAACTATCTTCGACTCATTAACGAATGTTATCTGCCCTGTGGTGGGATTGTACATGATGGGCTGCATGTCCCCTATGACTGCATTGGGGGAGAGTGCGATAACGTTGGCTGGAAGTATTATGAGGGAAGCCGCGCTCAACGCCTTACCGTCGTAGACGTACGCGATGACTGGGGCTTTCGAAGTGGCTAACGCGTCACCTATGCTGAACCCCGCGTCTAAGAGGCCGCCGTAACTATCCACCTCAAGTATCAACGCGTAATTATTTCTCTCCGCAACCTGGAGGGCGTTAATCACACATTCCTTAACACCGTCGTCTATGGTGTCCCAAGGCGGTGCGATCTTAACTACTAAGGCGGTTGTCACCACATCTCCCTGCTGGGCCTCCGAGGATCTGACCAGTAATGAAGTGGCGAGTATCGCTGTTAGGATTAACGCAAGAAAAACAACCTTCACAGCCTTCCCATCCATTAGGGGGCGCCCCTTACGCCTACTCTCTGCCCTGCTTCCGGGCCCTGTCATTTATTGCCTTAGCTACAGCCGCGGTGCTCCCTATGTTCACAGCTCCTTGCTCCGTAACTATGACTAGGGACTTCTCCCTAGCGACCTCGACAAGGGTCTGCAGCTCCCTTAACCTCATCGCTGCGGGGTGCTGCTCATATATCAGCGCTGCCTCGCCAAGCTTCGCCGCTGCCTGCCTCTCACCCTCCGCCTCAATGATTCTAGCCCTCCTCCACCTCTCGGCCTCTGCCTGCTTAGCCATGGCTCTCGTCATGTTCTCAGGTAACTCGACGGACTTAATCGTCACTGAAACCACCTTAATTCCCCAAGGCATTGTGACCTCGTCAAGCATTGCCTGTATCTTTTTGTTTATGTCCTCCCTCCTCTGAAGGAGGTCATCAAGCTCGGCCTGACCGACGACGTCCCTCAGAACCGTCTGACCCAGCATCGTTATCGCATAGTTATAGTTAGCCACCTTCACAACAGCCGCCACGGGGTCCACGACCCTGTAGTAAATCACTGCGTCGACGCTGACACTGACATTATCCTTAGTTATGATGTCCTGCTTAGGGACATCGACTGTGACGACTCTAAGATCTATTCTGATGAAGTTATCCACGAACGGAATTATGAAGAAGAGGCCCGGACCCTTCGCCCCGAGGAGCCTTCCGAGCCTGAAGATCACCGCCCTCTCATACTCCCTAACTATCTTAATGGACGCAGCAAGCAGGGGAAGCACTATAACTACGAACACGAAGATAATGGTGAGCTCAAATATGTTCACTTACTCCACCGTGAATTGAGGTATTCCGGAAGTAATAAACGCTTAAAGAACTCCATAAACAATCATTCACGGCGATACGCATTCCCGGAAGGAAAGCAAGGTCAAGGGGCTACAGAGCGGAGAGGGAGTTGGTCAACACCCTCTGGAAAATGGGCTTCGCAGTAATGAGAGCTCCCGCCAGCGGCGCTAAAATCAGGAAGGCGGACTACCCCGACATCGTCGCAATCAAGGAAGGCAAGGTAGCGGTCTTCGAAGTCAAAGCACGCAGAACATTGGGGCACATCTACTTAGAAGCTGAGCAAGTGAAGAAGCTGAAGACATTCGCACAGAGAGCTGGGGGGATAGCGTACATAGCAGTCAAAATACCTAGGGAGGGATGGAAACTCATCAAAGCGACGGAACTCACCGAAACAAAGGGCGGGAGACTGAAACTAAGCAAGGAGGAGATAACACGGGCCCCCGACCTAAAAGGCCTCCTAACAGACCTCGGACTCACGCAAGACCTCGAAAAATACTTGAGTAGCAAATCAAAAACTTAAAAGATGCTGTGAACACGTTTTTAGGGGCCCGTCGTCTAGCCCGGTTAGGACGCCGCCCTCACACGGCGGAGGTCCGGGGTTCAAGTCCCCGCGGGCCCACCAAAATATTTTGGGTTCAATGATTATTTCCTGCAATAAGTTAATGATTCTCTAAGTAGGAATAAATGTTTGGAGGCTGAGGTGGGGGTTTTAATGTCTGTGAGTAAGGAAAGACAGTTATACGATGAAATACGTGAACTTAGAGCGATACTAGAGCATATTGAAGCTTTATTGGAGGAACGTCTTCTTGGAATAGATGAGCCTCTTCCAGATGAAGTAAATGCAATCAAGGAATATGAAGATGATAAGAAAAAGGGTAAGGTAGAGCTCATCAATCTTGACGATATTCTAGAGAGGAAAGATGACTAGATACGACGTAAATATTACGAGAAAAGCCCTAAAGGAACTTAATAAATTAGACCCGCATTCGAGAAATAGAATTCTAGAAGCACTTATTGTTCTTCGTGATTATGGTTTTACGAGTAGGCTT
>JAGHCP010000085.1 GCA_021160415.1 Desulfurococcales archaeon | reverse complement strand
GACCGGCTAATCGAGGTGTGCAGTAACTGTGACGAGGCAAGGAGGGCCTGGAAGTATGTCCTTGAAGAAGGGGGTGGTATGTTCCTCGATTCATGGCAGAACATGTTCAGAGTCTGTGACATGGCGCTTCGGTGGGTCAGCGATGAGGAACGCGCACTCCGAAAGGCTAAGGACTTAGTAGCTCGTGGAGGGTTCACCGACGTTGAAGTAGTGACGAGTGGATATGCTATCCACATCCACCCTAAAGGGTGCGGTAAAGCCGCTGGGATAAGGAAATTCGTATCAGAGCTTAACGTTGATGAGGAAATCATATGTGTAGGAGACGGGAGGAACGACGTGCCAATGAGGGATGTGTGCAGCAAGCTCTACGCCGTTTCCAACGCGGATGAGGAACTGAAATCAGTTGCCGACCACATCCTCTCTAAACCCTCAGCAGACGGCTTCATGGAGCTGGCAAAGGAATTGCTGCGCGGAACACTTAAAAATCAGTAAAAACAACAGGTTTTGGGGCCGGGGTAGCTCAGCCGGTAGAGCGCCGGGCTGTTAACCCGGTGGTCGGGGGTTCGAGTCCCCTCCCCGGCGCCTCTATTAGCGCTGTTCTTGTAAGTCACGTAGAACTCCGCTACCTCCTCAAGGAGGCCCACACGTATCGTTTTAATTCTGCCTTGTTCATCCCTCCCATGAAGGTAAACGTAACCCCTCGTGAGTTTCTGCGTAGGCCTAATTGCGGTTAACCCCTGATCCACTATGCCCACACCTCTTAAGCACCCAGGATTTGGATCTCCCAGCAGATCCCCGTACTCCCCAGAGCGCAGTTTCCTCACTCATTATTAGGGCCTATACTTATAGTTCAGGGGTGCATGCTAATGCTTGCTTTACAAGGTGTTAAAGAAATCATTAGGAACAGCATTGAAGAAGTGGTTAAGGCATTAGATCTTAAGGACAAGGTCAGGGAGGAAATCATTAAGTCCGGGAGGGATGTTGTGAGAGAGTCAGGATACGTCATCACCTCTCTTCACTCTGGGAACATAGAAGAAGCTAATAAACACCTGGAGATAATGAGGGATATCTTCGTTAGGGTTTGGGAAGTGTCTGGGGAGTTTCCAGAGCTCAGATATTCCGGCTTGATGAACAACATCGCTTCAGAGTATGTTGAGGCCGTACTTTTCTACGGCTTAGTCACCGATGGGAGGCTACCGTCGCTAAAGGAACTAGGCGTTACACCCGTTCAGTACGTACAGGGGTTGCTTGATGTCGTCGGTGAGTTGAAGAGGTACGTACTGGATAAGCTAAGAAACGGTGAATTGAACGAGGCTGAGGCGTTCTTTAAAGTTGCTGAGGCCATTTACGAATCAACGAAAGCTCTGGACTTCCCTGAACCCGTTCTCCCAGGTGTTAGAAGGAAAGTTGATGTGGCTAGATCCGTGGTTGAGTCTATGAGGGCCCTCCTGACCGATCTCAGGTCGAGGTCGGAATTAGTTAGAGCTATTGAGGAAGCGAAGAGAATTCTCGGGAAGTAATTCGTGAGGTGGTCCCCCGGGAGGGATTCGAACCCCCGACCGCCCGGTTTCTGCCGGAGGGCCCCCAGCATCCCGGGATCTTCCCCTGTACCCTCCGGGGCTGACTACAGCCGGGCGCTCTACCGCTGAGCTACCGGGGGATCCGTTAAGGATTTTGCTCTGAAGGGGTAATAAGGGTTCCTCTCTCAGTCGCATGGGGGTCTCACTTTTTAATCTGCGTGGAAACGAGTTATTGCTTAGGGGTCGGTGTGTTCTTCAGAAGGAAAAGGTTGGATAGAGCCACGGCTAGAGTAGAGATAGCTAAGGTTCTCATCGACCTTAAGCAGCTGCACAAAAGAGCTTTCTTCTATAGAAGTAGATTAGAAACCAAGATCCGGGACTACACAGAAAAGATTAGCTATATCTCTGACCCTAAGCTAAGGGACTCTTACCTAAAAAGTATTGAAATGTATCGGCAGGCACTGTCAGCAATCTCATCTGTGGAAGCAACACTTGAGCTCCTTATCGTAAGGCTGGAAACGCTGGGATTACTTGGGACCTCCGTGAAAGAATTACTCATGATTAAGGAGGTCTTGAGGAATATTAAGGGATCCGCACAGTTAATACCTGACCTCTCACTCATCGCTGAAGACATCAGTGAAAGGGTGAGTGATTTACTAGAGTATTTCCCCGTATCTAGGGACTTAATTGTTAGCGCGTCGGCCGAGGCGAAGAGCATTATACAGGAGGCGGAGGTTGTAGCTAAAGAGAAAGAAAAGGGTTCCGTTGCTCTAGAGTTTTAGCTTATACTTACCTTTCTCTTCCTCCAGGAAGCCGTCCCTAACCAGTGAATTTACGGCATCTCTGAAGTACTTATCCCCTACATCAATCTCGTACCACTCCATGAATGACTTAACTAATTCCTCGAATGTCCATTCGTTCTTCCCGTACTTGGCCTCCTCACTCAACATCTTCTTAAAGAACTGATAGGTGTCCTCCAGCCTAGTCCAAGGGTACTGGAACCAGACCCATTCCCTAACCTCTAAGTGGTAGTACTCTGGCTTGAACTTCGCCGCAGAGGATATCCACTGCAGCACAGCTATCTTAACGTCCGTGGGCTTCCATTTCCTCATTATGAAGTCCTTCGCGAGAAGGAGGGACTCCCCAGTATCTACTATGTCGTCCACAAGCAAAGCCTTCATGCCGCTCAAATCCACTTCATATGGAAACTTTATTATAGCCCTCTCCTCAGCCTTAGCTGCCTCTGTCCAATGCTGTGATTGGATGGAAACCAAATTATTGATCATGAGGAAGTCACATATCAGTCTGGCAGGCACGTAACCGCCCCTCGCAACAGCTATCACTACATCCGGCATATAGCCTGAAGCCCTAACCTTCTCCGCTAACCCCCTAGACCACTCTACAACGTCCTCCCATGAGACAAGCTGCGTCCTAACTTTAGCCATTTACGGGATACCCTCCTAACATTTAGGAGGTTTAAATAGATAAGACTTTCGTCTTTAATATGAAGGTCATAACCTAGGCTAGAGTACTAATTAAGATAACTCAGGAGTTTACAACGTATGAATGAAAAGTCGGGAAGGCATAGATTAAAATTAAGTTTTCCCGTAATTTATGGTGGTTGGAAGCCCCCACGACAGAGCCTCGAGGCTCGGTGTGAATGGGGGTTCTCCCACGGGCCAAGAATGTTAGGCTCTTATGCGACAGCATAAATGATTTAAGCTAATACCTAAAGCTTAATCAACGATCTGCATCAGTTATAGAGGTGGTTACTATAGGGGACCTCGGAAGGTTGAGGCTCAAAGAGCTCGAGGCCGAAGTGAAGGACTTCTGGAGAGATAATAACATACCTGAGAAGTGGAGGTCCTTCAAGGACGGGAACCCCATTTTCTCATTCCTGGAGGGGCCACCCACGGCCAACGGGTATCCGCACATAGGGCATCTTAGAGGCAGAATATACAAGGACATGGTTCTCAAGTTCATGCGGCTTAAGGGCTTCAACGTATGGGCTCAGGCAGGGTGGGATGAGCAGGGACTCCCCGTAGAGGTAGAGGTTGAGAAGAAGCTGGGCATTAAGCATAAGAAGGAAATAGGTGAGACGGTAGGGTACGAGGAGTTCTCCAGGAAATGCAATGAGCTTGTTGATTACTACCTTCGTTTCTGGGAGAAATACGCAACGGAAGAGATAGGGCTGTGGCTTGATCTTAAGAACGCGTATGAGACTAGGAAAGCCTGGTACATAGAGCACGTGTGGCACTTCATCAAGGAGGCTTACCAGAGGGGTTTACTTTACGAAGGTTTCAGGGTTTTACCCTACTGCCCAAGATGTGAGACCGCGCTCAGCGATGCCGAGGTGGATCAGGGATACAAGGAGAAAGTCTCACCCTCCATATACGTGAAGTTCAAGGTTGAGGGGGAGGAGAACACGTACCTGGTGATTTGGACAACCACCCCATGGACGATTATAGATAATGAGGCGGTTGCGGTTAACCCTGAAGGAGACTACTGTAAAATCAGGGTCGGTGACGAGTACTGGTGGGTTGCCGAAACAAGAATTCTTGAGGTCACCGAGCTCGCCGGGATTGAGAAATGGGAGTGCGTGGAGAAGGTCAAAGGTTCTCATCTGGAGGGTCTAAAGTACGAGCACCCGTTACTCGATGAGGTCCCCATCCATAAGGAACATAAGAACGCCCATAAAGTCGTTTTAGCTGACTACGTATCGCTCGAGGAAGGCACAGGCCTAGTACATACCGCACCTGGGCACGGTCCCGAGGACTACGAGACTGGGATGAAGTACGGCCTCCCCATCACATCGAATGTCGAGATAAACGGTGTCTTCAATGAGAAGGGAGGAATGTTTAAGGGCCTGTACGTTAACGAGGCATCGAAGAAAGTGATATCTGTCCTGAAAGATAAGGGTCTCCTTATATACTCAGGCACTATAAAGCATGTATATAAGGAGACCCTTATCTTTCAGGACAGATATCACTTTCTTCGATGCCTCGTTAACGTACAGGCCCTT
>JAGHCP010000165.1 GCA_021160415.1 Desulfurococcales archaeon | reverse complement strand
GCCCTAAGGTGGGGTCTGTCTACATCGACGGAAAAACCGTGGCTTCCATGGGGAGGCGTGAGTTAGCTAAGCTTGTTGGTTACGTTCCCCAGAGAGCCGCGTTCTCGTCATTCATGAGCGTTCTGGACTTCGTCCTGACAGGTAGGAGGCCGTACATAGGGATTACCTACTCTGCCAAGGACTTCCGTAAGGCTTTGGAGGCGCTGAGGATGGTTGGCGCGGAGCACCTTGCTGGTAGGAGGCTTGATCAGCTAAGCGGCGGTGAGCTTCAGAGGGTCGTGATAGCACGTTCCTTGGCTGCGGAGCCGAAGGTTCTCCTCCTTGATGAACCCACAGCTAACCTAGACCCTCACTACCAGGTGGAGATACTTACCCTGATTAAGAGGCTGGTGAGGAGCAGGGGGTGCACCGTGCTGGTCAGCCTGCATGACTTAACCCATGCCTACAGGTACTGCGACAAGGCCGTAATCCTGAAGGGAGGGAAGGTGTTCGCCGCCGGCTCCCCGGAGGAGGTAATAACCCCTCACAACGTTAAGGAGGTCTTCGGGCTCGAGGGTGTGGTACTGAAGGATCTTAAGGCAGTTATTTTCCTGTGAAACCTCACTTAGACCTCAGCACCTTATAGAGAGGCATGCTTAGCTTGCTTATACCTCTCCCGATAACGGCGTTCACTGCCTTATCGGCACATGCTAGGCACATCGGCACATCGTCTACATACATGATGCGGGTCGCCATCGCGAGCTCCCCGCACTTAGAGCACCTCACACTCTCGAATATCGGGGCCCTCTCCAACTCCTCAACCACCTCTACCTCCTGAATCACGAATTCCTCCTCAGGCATCTCAGCCATCGCGAAACCTAGCTCCTCCCACAGCATACTCAGCTTCCTCACGTCCTCCTCAGAACCCTCCCTCCTAACGACAACCTTCTCGAACAGGTCGTTAACCTCCTCCGAGAAGTACTTCCTGCTAAGGAGCTCCGCATCCACGTAAACCCTAACACCTTTTCTATCACCTCTCCTCAGCAAAGTGACTGCGTTCTTACCTAAATCGACGTAAATAAGGGAGTTGTTCCCGAAGGTGCACCCGGTAGCGACCTGAACACCGTCAGCGAAGCAGTTATTCACCTCAACAATAGCGAGTAAATTCTCACCCACGGACTCAGCAAGCCCGGCCTTCCCAACCTCCAACTCCCGCATCGCTATCTCTGAAGCCCTCAAACCTAAAACAAGGAAAGGACACACATGCCCGTGAAACTCCCTCGCCCTCTCAATCAGCTCCCTACTGACCAATATGTGCACCCAACAAAAAAGAAATGTACACCCCAAATTAAATTACTGAAGCGAAACACCACAGGCCGTGAAGTACAGCGGGAAAAGTTTAGATCTCGAATGCGAGGCGTTTACCTAAACTTAATTTTCGGCAGCGTCGCTGAGGGAACACACCCCTCTCAAGCGACATAGACATCCTTACAGTGATGACTGAAGTCCAAACATAATTCTCGAACCACTATGAATAGGAAGACTTATATATACGTATACGTATACAATATCTAAGGGTAGAGAAAGTATGGGAAACCAGGTTATACCGGTGAGACTGGATCCAGAAGTCATAAAATTCATTGATACCCTCGTAGCTGCAGAAATATTCAACTCAAGAAGCGAAGCCTTGAGGGAATTGATTAACTCAGGGATTGACAGCCTTAAATGGCTCACCGAGGTTTCGGAAGCAGTCAACAAGCTTTTCGAGCTGGAGAAAAAGGAGGGAGACATCCCTATAAAGCTGGAGGGAGCGTTAAAGGAACTCCTAGGTGAAAGAGGGAGGTTCTAATGTCATATATTGATACTAGCGTGATTGTAGCAGCGATTGACCCAACAGATGATAGAAGAAGCGAAGCCAGGGCGTTTTTAGGTAGGGCATGCCATAAATATGTATCTGAGCTAGTAATTGTGGAACTCGCAAGCGCCCTATCAAGAAGGAAGCACTTACTGAAAGACTTAGCTCAGAAAGGGATTGCTAGGAACGAAATAGTAATTATTTCATTGATTTACTATCTGCTAAGGAAATTCGGTTTGAAATATAAACCACTGTCACCTAGAGCAAGGTTAACGGTTTTCGGGAAGGTGTACGTTCCGTTCGCAGAAGCCATCGAGCTCTCGACAAAGCTTAACCTCAAGACCCTGGACCTCCTTCACGTAGCCTATGCTAAGGCGTTGAAGGATGCAGGTGAGGAAATAAGGACACTCATAACTGCAGATAGGGACTTCTGGGAACTGAAAGATGAGATCATGGAGGAAACCGGGATTGAGGTAGAACTAATTTGAGTCGCATTCCTAAGACCTAACGTTAGGCAATGCACCCGCTAACCTAGATTGTTCTGAGCGTGTAAAGACTACGGCCTTGTGAGGCTGATAACATCCACGTTTGAGGGTATGGTTGGCATGGGGGCAACCCCGCTTGAAACTCCATAGAGAATTGTTGAGGAGTTTCTATGTGCGCAATAATGCGCGTCTGTGAAGGCTCCTCACCCTACTGGATTGCCTTAGTGGGATTCGTATTAAGACAAAGTAGCTTAGATGCTATATGCATTCCCGTCGGTGGTGAGGTTTGGGTGAGCGCAGTGAATATGATTTCCTCATTGAAAGGTCAAGGAGGTTCTTCGAGTCGGCCTTAATGCAAATAGGGATGGGTTCCTCCGACTCAGCAGCTTTCAGCTTAAAGCACAACTCCTTAAGGCAGGGTTTTGACTACCCAGAACGCATAATGTTAGGAAGTTGCTGGAGCTTCTGCATGAGGTGACAGGGAAGGAAGTGATTAAGGAAACGCTTGAGAAACGAAGCGTTGAGCTCGCTCTGCTTGAGGATGTTTACATAACTTGGAAATATGTTGGTAGGGACTTCAGTGCTGAGAAGGTCAAGAGGCTTAAGGAAGTCGTTGAGGAGGTGGAGAACACTACCCGAGAAGCTGCCGATTAAGGAAGCGAGGAGGGGGCCGAGGGGTCTTCAGGAACCTCAACG
>JAGHCP010000010.1 GCA_021160415.1 Desulfurococcales archaeon | reverse complement strand
TCGCGGAGAAGCTGATCAAGGACTTCGACATCAAGACACCTTCGAGCAGGACTAAGGTGAAGCTACTATCCGGAGGCAATCTGATGAAGGTCTTGGTTTCGAGGGAGCTGAGCGTTTCGAAGAGACTCCTCATAGCATACAACCCCACCAGAGCCTTGGATGAGGTGACCGCCATAACCGTGAGGAGGTTGATGAAGAGGAAAGCTATTGAGGACGGCGTAGCAGTCTTGATGGCTTCGGAGGACCTTGACGAGGTGCTTCAAGTCAGCGACGTCGTCGGGGTTATGAGTTCCGGGAAGCTTGTCGGCGTCTTCAAGGCTGAGGAGGTGAAGCGGGAAGAGATCGAGAAGTTGATGGTGATGTGACGTGAAGGTCATAATTACCCGCAGGGTTAAGCCTTTACGTTTCGGAGGTGTTCTAATACCTATTCTTTCATTGATTATCGGTGTCGTGACTTCCCAGCTTATCCTCTGGGCCGTCGGTGTACCCCCAGAGGTTTTCTACTCGACCCTCGCGAGCGCGTTCCTAGCGCCTGAAATGCTGAGGTCCTTCATCCTCCTCACGATTCTCGGCTCTGCCCTCCTGGTGGCGTTCGTCGCTGCAGTCTGGAACATAGGGGCCGAAGGCCAGATAGTTTGGGGCATGGTAGTCGCGGCGTATATTGGGATATTCCTGGCGGCCCCTGCTATGAAGGTTCCGAAATCGGAGCTCTCCAAGTACGCCAGCATGCCTGGGGCACAGGTACTTGACTATACGAACGGCGTTGTAACGATGCTTCACTGGAACCCCGTCTTTGCGGGTTTAGTGATGATTCTCGCGGCAGCGGCCATGGGTGCCCTCTGGGCATTCATAGCAGGAGCCCTGAAGGCCTACTTCGAAATAGATGAGGTGGCCTCGACACTCATAATGAATTACATCGCGTACTACTCACTTAACCAGCTCGCGACAGGCCCCATGAAGGGTTTAAGCGTTCAGGCTGCAATGTTTGGCAGGACCGACGCCCTCAACGATGCCCTCAGGTTTCCCAGGCTCCCGATCCCCGGCACTACCGTCACCTCCGTGGAGGTTGCTCTAGCGGTGATAACATTTGTGGGGGTTTGGTTCATCCTCAGGTACACATCGTTAGGCCTACGGCTTAAGATACTAGGATCTAACCCTAATGCCTTGAGGGCCGCAGGAATAAATACGAAGAAATATATAGTTCTTGCTTTAACCATAAGTGGTTTAATAGCTGGGACGGTGGGGGCTGCACTCTTCGCAGGGGACTACTTCTTCCTGGGGAAGATAGATAATATAGTTTCACCCCCTACTCAAAACATGGGATATACAGCAATACTTGTAGCTTGGCTGTCAATGCTCGACATTCGTGCAGTTCCTATAGCCGCTTACCTGATTGCTGTGCTCATGCAGTCTGGTGCTACATTGCAGGCAAATCTAGGGACTTTAGGATCAATAAGTGCGAGAATAAGTGGGTCGGCGATCACCTATACGTTAATCGGGTTCGTACTTCTCACATTCTCAGTTTTGAGAATTCTAACTGAGTACAGAATTAGGTTCGTCAGGAAAGGTGGTGAGCGATGAACGCAGACCACATACTTACTTTGATTCTTGCTGCAGGTCCCGCATTCGCTACGTACTATCTAGCTGCCATCGGACACGGAATCTTCGAGAAGTCAGGTGTTCTGAACCTAGCCATAGACGGCGTTTTCACGTTGGGTGTGGCGGTAGCCTTCTCGGTCTCAGCGGTAACTATGAACGCGAACCTAGGACTTTTGGCATCGATAATTATATCCACGGGTCTCGGAGTAGTTATAGCTTACCTAACTACTAAATTCCCAACGAGTCACGGAGCGATCGGTCTATCTACGATGTTCGTCGGTTATGGGCTCGCCTCCCTCATAGGAGTCCCTGTGAGGAGCACGACGCCGAACGCCGCTTGGTACCCCATAAATAACTGGTTCTGGGCTCTGATAATACTCATAGCCATAGGAATAGGTGTGCTGGTGCATTACATGTTAAGGAATACTAAGCTTGGTTCCTCAATAAGGGCAGCGGGAGAGAACCCGTATGCAGCGTCGTCTCTAGGGGTAGACATTCTTAAGGTTAGACTGATAGCTGGAGCTGTGGGGTACGCACTCATAGGTGCGGGAGCCGCTCTCTATGTGCTTGCGTATACGCAGTCATGGTCCGAAGGTACGGGAATGGGCCATGGCTGGGTAGCCTTCGCTGTATCTCTTTCAGCAGGTAGGAACGCATTGCTAACTATACTGAGCGCTGCTGTGTTCGGTAGCCTGGTGAATTACGGATACTCTCTGCAGGCAGTAGCTAATCTAAGCCCTCATATAACGAACATGCTGCCCTTCATAGCAGCATTGGTAGCTCTCGTCGTGTTCGAAGTGACACCTCTGAAGAGAAAGTTAGCTCCTCCTAAGGGTTTAGGTAAGGTGTACTTCAAAGAAGAGAGAACTGTGTAATGTTTTAAACCCTTTAATTCGGTCCCTTCGAGCTTTTTATCCTTAAATCCTCAAGGATCTCAGCAACCTTCCCTAAATCCCTTAATCCCTCGGCACTTAAGGAAGGTATTCTGAACTCAACCGTAAC
>JAGHCP010000124.1 GCA_021160415.1 Desulfurococcales archaeon | reverse complement strand
CTACTGATAATAGGTCCGCCTGGCCTAGAGGAGTTCATTAAGGTGTCTGGACCGCACCAGACACCTTAATGAACTCCTCTAGGCCAGGCGGACCTATTATCAGTAGTTCTTTCCTTCTCCCATCCATGTGGGCTTGGAAGAGTAGTTCCGGTAATCCCAGGAAGTGATCCATGTGCGGATGCGTTACGAAGACGGCGTCAACGTCCCTTAATAAACCCTTGTCTGATAGCCGGTAATGGCAGCCAACACCGCAATCAACAAGTAAGTGTGAACCGCCAGACTCCAGAAGGACGGAGGTTCTCCATCGCTTAGATCCTGGGCTGCCGCCGGCACCAGTGCCTATGAAGTAGAGCCTCACCCACGATCACCTCGGCTAAGACACCAGCTCCTCGCCTTTGAACTTCAGTAAATGTTGTGCGGGGACCTTCACGGAGATCTTCATCCCCTCCTTAACCACCTCGCCAGGCGGAACCCTCACCTTGACTTTATGGTTCCCCGTAATCATTATCTCAAGGAGCTTATACGCACCTAAATACTGTACGTTGGTGACTATGCCTTCAATATCACCTCCTCCTTCACTCAGATATCCGTCCTCAGGTCTGAAACCAACATAGTCAGCGTCTTTAACCCCGAAAATGCTTGCAGGCAAAACATTGCTTTGCCCAATGAAGTTAAACACGAATAAGTTCCTCGGCCTCCTGTAGATCTCCTGAGGGGTTCCGACCTGAATGATTTTACCGTCATTAAGAAGCACTACGAAGTCACCTATCGACATTGCCTCCTCCTGGTCGTGTGTGACATGTATTACCGTCATCCCTAATTCCCTCTGAAGGTTCTTGAGGAAGCTTCTAAGCTCCAACCTGAGTTTCGCATCGAGGTTACTGAGAGGCTCATCTAAGAGCAGGACCTTAGGCTCCTTAACTAAGGCCCTAGCTATAGCCACCCTCTGCTGCTGCCCCCCAGATAATTGAGCAGGGTACTTATGAAGAAGCTCCCTAATCCCGAGGATTTCAGCTATCTCGAAGATCTTTTTCCTGATTTCCTCGTCAGAAATTTTCTTGACTTTGAGCGGCACCGCTATGTTCTCGTAGGCGGTGAGGTGGGGGTACAGTGCGTAATTCTGGAAAACCATTCCAACGTCCCTTTCCCACGGTGGGAGGCCTGTGATGTCCTCACCGTCGAGAAATATTTTTCCCGAATCAGGAATTTCGAGCCCCGCAATTATTCTCAGAGTGGTGGTTTTCCCTGAACCTGAAGATCCTAGGAGAATGGTGTACTTTCTCTCAGGGAATGTTAATTCATTCACCTCAAGTCTGAAGGGGCCGTACCTCTTCACGACCTTTTCTAGTTTCAGAGCCATACCTCCTCACCTGCTTCCCCAGAACCTTTCAAGGTTACGCCTCACAAGAAACAGAAGTGTTAGGGAAGGTATGATGCTAATTATTCCTGCAGCCGACACGGTGCCGTACCCTCTCGTCGTAGGGCTCATCAACATGCTTATGTAAACCGAGTAGGTCTGCGCCCCACGGAAGCTAAGAGGGTTGCCTAGGTCATACGGAGTGTAGGTGAATGCCAGAGGAAATATGAGCGCCCCCCAGGAGAACAGGAAAGCGTATACCGCCGCAACACTTAAGCCGTTCCTGCTTAAAGGCAGGATCACCTTGAAGAAAGCTTTAAATCTGTTCATCCCGTCCATCAAGGCAGCATCCTCCATCTGCTTAGGGAAGTTAGTGAAGTAGTTATAAAGGATCCAAGAGTTATACGGCAACGTCATGACGGGGTACGTGAGTATTAGCCCCCACCAACTGTTCAGAATGCCCAGAACCTTAAGGATGAAGTACAGAGGGATTATGTAGATTATCGTGGGCGTGGCGTTTAAGTATAGATTATAGGCAAGTAGCTTCCTCCCCCCTAATCTGTGGATAGCCATAGTGTAGGACAACATAGATGCGAGCAACACCGTAATTAAGGTGTTTATGACCGCAACAGCCCCGCTAGTCATGAGGAAAGGCAGCCCTCCTACCACGGCATTCCAGTAATTGCCTAAGATCGGGTGCTCGGGGAATATGGATGGAGGGATGCGAATAAGCTCCAGAGGTGACTTAAATGAGAGTGAGACAAGCCAGAAGAACGGGATGAATGTGAATGCGAGAAGCGCTACTAGTAAGGCATAATGAACCTTTTTCGGCAGTTCCTTCGACGGCAGGAAAGAAGGTGCTGGAAGCCTGACGAAGGCTCTTGACGTGAGGAATTTAACGTAAAACATTGAGAGGACTGTGGATAGCGCAGTCATCACAACTATTAATGCCGCCGCATAACCTGGTTGCCCGCTGAAGAACTTATCGAAAGCGTAGTACACCAGATTGTCCAGGATTCTGGGACCGGCTTGGGAAGCCCCAATGTAGATAGGGACGAATGTGAATAGACCGCTAAGCATCGTTAAGACGAACGCAGTGAGGACTTGAGGAGCTATTAACGGCAAATCAATCATGAAGAGCTTCCTGGGACCCGCGACGCCGTCGGCGTGTGCAGCATCCTCAATGGATTTAGGTATTGATTTAAGCCCGGAATAAATGAGCAGAACTGCTGTTGGGAGCGTCCACCAAACGTTGACAAGCACTATTGTCCACTTCGACGCCATGAGGTTCGTCTTAATTATCCCCCACTGCATCAAGTAGTAGCCGATACCGAAAGAGGGGTTTAGGAATAAGTACCACGCAGTGGCGGAAGTGACTGGAGGGATGAAGGCAGGAATCATAATGAGAAGGAGCCATCTACCCCCAAGCCTCTTAACCATCACTGCAAGCGGTATCGCTAAAAGCACATCTAATATTGGAGTAGCAAGGGAGTAAAGGAGAGTGTTCCCAACAATGTTCGGGAAGTAAGGGTCCTTCTTAAACCACTCGTAGTTCCCGAGCCCGACCCAATGAAGATTTCCGTAGATGTCCTGCTCCTCGAAGCTCAGGAAGAAATTATGAAGTATAGGGTAAACTGTGAACGTAACCAAATACGCTACTGCAGGGAGTGCAAGAAGAAAAAGGTACTTATCGATTTTTCTCATCCGTCCACCTCATCACCTTTGACTTTAAGGACTATGAAGGCGAGACTTTCATCAATACGAGCCACTCCTTAACTATGTTATTCATTGCTTGCTGAGCAGTTTGTTGCCCCCTGAAGTACTTCGCCACCTGATTGATGAAGACCGGTTTCAGGTCCGTGAAGAAGTTAATGACACTGTTGACAGCTGCCTGCCTCTTGAGGTCGACTATGCCTGTGTTCTGCAGGATTTTAGTGAAGGGCTTCACCCATGCGGTCTTAGGTATCTGAGCGGCTTCGTCAAGCCCGCTGAAAGTTGCTGGTATGAAGCCAAACTTCTCAGCACCTTTCCGGTACTCCTCAGGCGTCATAAGGAACGCTATGAACTTAACGGCCAAGTCATGGTTAGGTACGTAGGGGTTGATACCTATAAACGTGGGTGCTTGGCCCGTTGCGTACGGGAACTCACCGCCAGGCAGTGGCGCAACTCCTACGTTCCCAGCAACCTTTGAGAGGGATTCGTTGTTGTATATCGGTATGAAGCTCGTCCAAGCTGCACCCATAGCGAACTCTCCTGTTGGGAAGAGATCCCTTAGCTGTGGGTACTCCATTGCTTGTTGATCTATTGGGGGCTCAAACTGGATCAGCTCCTTGTAGGTTTCGAGGGCTTTAATGGCTGAGGAGCAGTTCAGGGTGGGTATAAGTCTTCCGTCGCTAGAGTACTTGAAGTATGTCCAGTATCCGTAGGTCGGTAACTTACCTCCTGAGGTGGGTAGTTCGACGCAGGAATCGTTGAGTGCGTAGGTGAAGAATATGCCTGTGAATGTGTTGAATATGGATTGCTGGAGACCGTTGGGGAATAGCAACGCATACTTGGTTAGGTGCTTTGACTGAATGAACTCAGCGGCCTTGATGAGTTGCTCCCATGACTTCCATTTAAGCGGGTTGAAGTCGAAGCCGTACCTAGCCTTAAATTCCTGCTGAAGTGTTTCGTTGTTGAATATGTCCAGCCTGTACACTAAGGCGTAACCGAATACCTGCTGGAAGGGCACGCCGAAAATCTTCTTTATGTTCCCGTTCTTATCGAGTAAATACACTGGAAGCATCTCCGATTGAGGAATGTCGGATCTGTTGATAACTCCTGAGTCGTAATACTTCGTTAAGTCAAGCAGGAAAGGTCCTAGTGTAGATGCTTGCGACGGGTAGAATATGATTATTCCTGGGGACGGGTTCTTGTTCTTCAGAGCTGTTAGGGCAGTAGTCACCATCTGCCCGAACGGTGTCGGCTGAAGCGTTATCTTAACTCCCGGATACTTAGCCATGAAGTCGTCAGCGACCATCTTAATGTAAGGCATCAGTGTGGGATCCCCTGTGGGGACTAAGATCGTCAGTTCTCCCGACATCTCTCCGGTCGTTGATGCGGATGGCTTAGTCGGTGATGAGGAGAACGTTGTGGTTGAGGTAGGTGCTCCTCCACCCCACATCATGAAGGCAGCAATCACTCCAGCTATGATGATAATGGCGACAACAATGCCAATTGCGATGACGGAGGTTGAAACTCCCTTCCTCCCTCCCCCCATGATCTAATGACCTCATGAATTGTAAGCGGGTTTGAAAAAATAAAGGATATCCTTACATAGTAATCAACTGTTAATCCAATAACTTTCCATAGATCCGCGGTTAAGTTAATTTTCCTTTGAGACCTTCATGTAGCGGGGCATCTCTTGGTTAGAGTAGTAGCTGCTCCCCCACTACCTAGGGAAGCCAGAGAGGTATTGAATAATTACGAAGTTACTTATGTGAGACCTGGAAACTATGAATCACTGCGTGAGGCGTTAAGGGAGGGCGCCCAGATCCTGATAACCGTCGGGTTCAAGGTTGATGAGGAGCTCCTAAAGCATGCTAAGGCCTTGAAGGCGGTCATAATAAGAATGGTCGGCACCGACGATATAGACCTCAAAGCAGCGGAAGGAAGGGGGGTTT